>NZ_JARVSL010000015.1:0-268795 GCF_030209215.1 Pseudomonas sp. efr-133-TYG-23
AGCCCGTTCCGCTGTAGCCTAGACAATTACTGTCCAACTTTTGGGGCGCACTTCACACCACCATCGGGGGCAAGCCCCCTCCCACATTTGAGCTGTGTACATCCAGTGCTGCTAAGGAAATTTATGGCAAGGAGTGGGGATCGTCTCTAGGAGGCCCCGCTCTCTGGTCCCACACCGAAGAACTGAAGCTCAAAGCACGCGGACGTTCTCAGCCTGAGCACCTTTGGGCCCCTGGGTAACCTCGAACTCTACTTTTTGCCCCTCTTCAAGCGTTTTGAATCCGTCGCCCTTAATGGCGGAGTAGTGAACAAATAGATCCACCCCACCGTCCTGAGTGATAAACCCAAAGCCCTTCTCCGCGTTGAACCACTTAACTGTGCCCGTCGCCATTGCCGTTCTCCATACACTTCAATAAAACACTCAGATCAACTTGATCTCGCACGCGTAAACACCATCAGGGCGATGGATCTTCCGGAACACCACTCTCTGTCCTTGCGAAAGCAAGCGACCATCTGAGCTGAGCAAATCGACCGCCACCACCTCACCCCACCCCTCCGGCGCAATCAAACCCTTGCCGGTCTGTGGGTCATACGTTTGAACCTTGCCTGTAAACACCTGCATTAACCCACTCCCTGCATCTTGAGGCGCAGTCACTAAGGCTATGGAACCGCGAGAACGCGACACTGGCTACTGTCAAAGTTGACAGGTAGACGAGATCGCGCGACGAGTGGTAACGGGCGTGGAGGGTAGTAGACGTCAAGCCTGCTCAGTACAGGCGTGGCGATCAGGAGTCGCGGCGCAGGTCCGGCGGGATGGGCAGGTCTTTGAGCGGATCGGGCCGCTTGCCTTTGCCGGCGCGGTACTGGCGAATCTGATAGACATAGGCCAGCACCTGGGCCACGGCCAGGTACAACCCTGCAGGGATTTCCTGATCGAGGTCAGTGGAGTAAAAAATCGAGCGCGCCAATGCCGGCGACTCCAGCAGCAGGATGTCGTTGGCCACGGCGATTTCGCGGATTTTCAACGCGGTGAAATCGCTACCCTTGGCCAGCAGCATTGGCGCTCCACCCTTTTCCGGGTCGTATTTCAGGGCCACGGCGTAGTGGGTCGGGTTGGTGATAACCACGTCGGCATCCGGCACCGAGGCCATCATCTTGCGTTGGGACATCTCGCGCTGCAGCTGGCGGATGCGCTGTTTGACCTCGGGCCGACCTTCCTGATCCTTGTGCTCGTCACGCACTTCCTGCTTGGTCATCAGCAGCTTCTTGTGGCTTTCCCACAGCTGGATCGGCGCATCCACCGCCGCGATCAGGATTAGCCCAGCCGCCATCCATAGCGCACTCCAGCCCACCACCTGCACGCTGTGGATAATCGCCGACTCCAGGGGCTCATGGGCGATGCGCAGCAAGTCATCGATGTCGGACGACAACACCGAAATGGCCACGAACAGAATCAGGATGAACTTGGCCAGGGCCTTGAGCAGCTCGACCAGCGCCTTGGCCGAAAACATGCGTTTGAGCCCCGCGGCCGGGTTCATGCGGCTGAACTTGGGCGCCATGCTGCTGGCGGCGAACAACCAGCCGCCAAGGGACACGGGGCCGATCAGCGCAGCCAGCAGTAAGGTAATCAGGATCGGCTGCACGGCCAGGATCGCAATCTGGCCCGAATGCAGCAAATACTGGCCCATGGCGCCGGGGCTGAGCAGCACTTCGCGGGGCAAGCTGAAGTTGTGCTTCATCAGCTCCATCAGATCCAGCGCCAGACCGCCGCCGTAGATCAACAGGGCCCCGGAACCGGCCATCATGGTCGCAACGGTATTGAGCTCTTTGGAACGGGCGATCTCGCCCTTCTCCCTGGAGTCCTTTTTGCGTTTCTCCGTGGGGTCTTCTGTTTTGTCCTGACCACTCTCGCTCTCGGCCATGGTTCAGCGCGCCCGTGCCAGATCACGTAAGAACTGCAAGGCGTCGGTCGCCAGCGGTTGATACTGATTGAGAATGTCGGCCAGGCCGACCCAGAAAATCCCCATGCCCAACACCAGGGTCAATGGGAAACCGATGGAGAAAATGTTCAGTTGCGGCGCCGCGCGGGTCATCACGCCAAACGCAATGTTGACCACCAGCAAGGCCGTGATTGCCGGCAACACCAGCAACAGCGCCGCCCCCATCACCCAGCCGAGGCGCCCGACAATTTCCCAGAAATGGTTGACCACCAGCCCCGAGCCCACCGGCAAGGTGGTAAAGCTCTCGGTCATCACCTCGAACGCCACCAAGTGGCCGTTCATGGCCAGGAACAACAAGGTCACCAGCATGGTCAGGAACTGCCCGATCACAGCGGCCGACACGCCGTTGGTGGGGTCGACCATGGAGGCGAAGCCCATGCCCATCTGCACCGAGATGATTTGCCCGGCAATCACGAAAGCCTGAAAGAACAACGTCAGGGAAAAGCCCATCAAGGCGCCGATCAGGATCTGTTCGGCGATCAGCAGCAGCGCACTCAGGTCCAGCGCATTCACCGGCGGCATCGGCGGCAGCCCAGGCACGATCACCACCGTGATCGCCACAGCGAAATACAAGCGCACCCGCCGTGGCACCAGGGTCGTGCCGAACACCGGCATGGCCATCAACATCGCCGTCACGCGAAACAGCGGCAGGATGAAAGACGCCACCCAGGTACTGATCTGGGTGTCGGTCAAGGCCAGCAAGGATTGCATCGGGTCAGCCGATCAACTGCGGAATACTGCCGTACAACTGCAGGATGTATTCCATGAAAGACTGCACCAGCCACGGCCCGGCGACGATCAGGGTAACCAGCATCACCAACAGGCGCGGCAGGAAGCTCAAGGTTTGTTCGTTGATCTGGGTCGCGGCCTGGAACATCGCCACCAGCAAGCCCACCAACAGGCTGGGCACCACCAGCACGGCGACCATCACGGTGGTCAGCCACAGCGCTTCACGGAACAGGTCGACGGCGACTTCTGGCGTCATAGCGCTATACCCCTCCGAAACTGCCAGCCAAGGTGCCGATAATCAGCGCCCAGCCATCCACCAGCACAAACAGCATGATCTTGAACGGCAACGAGATGATCAGCGGCGACAGCATCATCATACCCATGGCCATCAGCACGCTCGCCACCACCAGGTCGATGATCAGGAACGGAATAAAGATCATGAAGCCGATCTGGAACGCGGTCTTCAATTCGGAGGTGACAAATGCCGGCACCAGAATGGTCAACGGCGCCTGGTCGGGGCTGGCGATGTCGGTGCGCTTGGACAGGCGCATGAACAGCTCAAGGTCGCTGGAGCGGGTTTGCGACAGCATAAAATCCTTGATCGGGCCCTGGGCCTTGTCGATGGCATCCTGGGCGGTCATTTTTTCCGCCAGGTAGGGTTGCAGGGCTTGCGTGTTCACCTTGTCGAATACCGGCGCCATGATGAACAGCGTCAAGAACAGCGCCATGCCGGTGAGGATCTGGTTCGACGGGGTCTGCTGCAGGCCCAACGCCTGACGCAGGATCGAAAAGACGATGATGATCCGCGTGAAACTGGTCATCAGCATGACGAACGCTGGGATAAAGCTCAGCGCGGTCATGATCAGCAGGATCTGCAGGCTCACCGAATACTCTTGCGCGCCCGCCGCATTGGTCCCCAGCGTAATGGCCGGGATCGACAACGGGTCGGCAGCCAGCGCCAAGGGCGCGGCCAGCAACAGCATGAGCGTCAATAAAACGCGCATTACTTCTTATCCTTCTGATCCTTGCCCAGCAATTCCATCAGGCGCTGGGCGAATTCGGGCGTGGCGGACTGGGTCTGCTCCACATTCACCGGTGTCTTGAGTACGTGCAGCGGGGTGATGCGACCTGGCGTAATGCCCAGCAGAATCTGCTCCTCCCCCACCTGCACCAGCACCAGCCGATCGCGCGGGCCGAGGGCGCGGGCACCGATCATTTCGATCACCTGGCCATTGCCAGGGCCTACGCGCTGCACCCGGCGCATCAGCCAGGCCAGTACGAAGATCAAGCCCACCACCAGCAGCAGGCCGAGCACCAGTTGGGTCAACTGCCCGCCGACACTGCCGACCACCGGCGCCGCAGCGGCCTGGGCCACCGGCTCCGCCGCCCACACGGGCAGCGCCAACGCGATCAACAGCCCCACCATCAGCCGCTTCATATCAGCGCAACTTCTTGATGCGTTCGCTTGGGCTGATCACGTCTGTCAGGCGGATGCCGAACTTTTCGTTGACCACCACCACCTCGCCATGGGCGATCAGCGTGCCGTTGACCAGCACGTCCAGCGGCTCACCGGCCAGGCGGTCCAGCTCGATCACCGAGCCCTGGTTGAGCTGCAGCAGGTTGCGGATGTTGATGTCGGTGCTGCCCACTTCCATGGAAATCGACACAGGAATATCCAGAATCACATCCAGGTTCGGACCGTCGAGGGACACCGGGTCGTTGTTCTTCGGCACGCTGCCGAATTCTTCCATCGGCAGGCGATTGCCGGCCGGCGCGGTGGCGGCGTCAGCGGCCAACAGCGCATCGATATCGTCCTGACCGACATCGCCGGTCTCTTCCAGAGCAGCCGCCCATTCGTCGGCCAGGGCCTGGTCTTCGGCGGAAGTGTTTTCGTGTTCGGTAGCCATTACATGTCCTCGGCGAAGCAAACATTCATAAATTAGGGATCAGCGACGGTTGATCGGCTCAACCACTTGCAATGCTAGGTTGCCCTTGTGGGAACCGAGCTTGACCTTGAACGACGGCACGCCATTGGCGCGCATGACCATTTGTTCCGGCAATTCCACCGGGATGATGTCCCCCGGCTGCATGTGCAGGATGTCGCGCAGGCGCAACTGACGGCGGGCCACGGTGGCGCTCAGCGGCACGTCGACGTCCAGCAAGTCTTCGCGCAGCGCCTTGACCCAACGCTCGTCCTGGTCGTCCAGGTCGGACTGGAAGCCGGCGTCGAGCATCTCGCGCACCGGTTCGATCATCGAGTACGGCATGGTCACGTGCAGGTCGCCACCACCGCCGTCGAGTTCGATATGGAAGGTGGACACCACGATGGCTTCGCTGGGACCGACGATGTTGGCCATGGCCGGGTTCACTTCCGAGTTGATGTACTCGAAATTGACTTCCATGATCGCCTGCCAGGCTTCCTTCAAGTCGATGAACGCCTGCTCCAACACCATGCGCACCACCCGCAACTCGGTGGGGGTGAATTCACGGCCTTCGATCTTGGCGTGGCGGCCGTCGCCGCCGAAGAAATTGTCCACCAGCTTGAACACCAATTTGGCGTCGAGGATGAACAGCGCGGTGCCGCGCAAAGGCTTGATCTTGACCAGGTTGAGGCTCGTGGGCACGTACAGCGAGTGCACGTACTCGCCGAACTTCATCACCTGCACGCCGCCCACCGCCACGTCCGCCGAGCGGCGCAGCATGTTGAACATGCTGATACGGGTGTAACGGGCGAAACGTTCGTTGATCATTTCCAGGGTCGGCATGCGTCCACGGACGATGCGATCCTGGCTGGTCAGGTCATAACTTTTGACACTGCCGGGCTCGGCAGCCATTTCGGTCTGTACCAGACCATCGTCGACGCCATGCAACAGCGCATCGATTTCATCCTGGGACAGCAGGTCCTGCACGGCCATGTCGTGATCCTACTGCAATACGAAGTTAGTGAAGAGCGCCTGTTCGACCACCGTTTTGCCCAGCTCTTTCTGGGCCACTTCCTGCACGCTGGCAGTGACCTTCTGGCGCAGCATTTCCTGGCCGACCGGCGTGGCCAGGGTGTCGAAACTCTGGCTGGAGAACAGCATCACCAGGTTGTTGCGGATCACCGGCATATGCACCTTGAGTGCCTCCAGGTCCGACTGGTTGCGCGCCAGCAAGGTGATGCTCACCTGCAGGTAGCGCTGACGACCGTTCTGGTTGAAGTTGGCGACAAAGGCCGGAAGCATCGGCTCGAAGATTGCCGGTTGCTTGACGTTGGTGGCGGTTTCGGCGGCGGGTGCCGGCTTGCTTGCACTGCTGTGCATGATGTACCAGGTGCCACCCACCGAGGCGCCGATGGCCAGGAGCAGGCCCACGACTATCAACAGAATAAGCTTGAGCTTACCTTTGCCTGCGGGTGCTTTTGCTGCTGCGTCGTCGCTCTTCGCCATGCCAATAATCCGTCACTATTCGGGGATTCATAGATCTACGGGAAGGCAAGAGCAAGTGTTATGCCAGAGTTGTCTGGCTGAACACAGACAAAGGAACACCATAAAGTGTGGGGGTGGGCTTGACCCCGGATAGCGGCGTATCAGTCAACTTATCTATGAACTGACACACCCTCATCGGGGGCAAGCCCCCTCCCACATTTTGATCTCGTTTCGTCAATTGCCACTCAAGCTGGAATGCGATTCGAGTGGGAGGGGGCTTGCCCCCGATAAGGGTCTGTCAGCTTATACATCGGCGGGTCGATACAGCGTTATCGAGGCAAGCCCCTCACATCAGGCGTAGTAATCGACGGCACTGGAGCCGATCACTGTCGACGTCACGGGCGCCACAGCTTCAGCCACATCAACGTGACCACCGCTGTCGCCGATGTCACCACGCCCACCGCCACTGCTCACACTGCGGGTCTGCGCCTGCTGCTGTTGCTGCTCCTGGCCACGGGACTGGTCGGAGACGTTGACGTCCACCTGCCCCATGCCCTGTTGGGCAAACATCTCACGCAAACGCCCGGACTGGTTTTCCAACGCTTCGCGCACCACCGGGTGGGCGCTCATAAAGTTGACCTGGGCCTGCTGGTCGGCGGTCATGTTGACCTTGATATCCAGGCGTCCAAGTTCGGCCGGCTGCAACTGGATCTCCGCCGACTTGAGGTTGGCGCTGGAGAGGTACATGACGCGGTTGACGATCTCGTCGGTCCAGCCGCTCTGGTGCATGGCCAGCGGCGCATTCGCGACGGGCGGCAAGGCATTGGCGGTTTTCGGCGTAGCGGCCTGGGTCAGGGCGGCGAGGCGGTTGGCGAAGTCATCGACCCGGGTGTCGCTGCTAGCGCTCTTGAGATCCTTCAGCCCCTCGTCGATCAAGCCGCTGAAAGCCTTATCGCCGCCTTGGTCAGTGCTGTCCTTGGTGGCTTGCTGGTCGACCATATTGGCCAGGCCGGCAGCGAAGTTCTGCGCGGCGGTGGGTTGGTCCTGGGTTGGTGCCGGGGCGGTTTTTGCCTGGGCCTGGCTGCTGGCGGACACATGACCGCCCTGCTCCATGGCCAGGCGCACGGCCGGCATTGCATCCAGAGGGTCGGCCTCGGGGTCGAAAGTGGGCTTGACCTCTTCACTGGCCGCCACCGACGCGAGCGGCGCGGCAACCGGCGGCTGCGTCTTATCATCGGCAGTGTCAACGACCGGAGCCGGGGTTTCCACCGGCACAGGCACCGCGACCGGCACGACAGCGGCGATCAACGCGGGGTCAACCGCAGGCTGCTGCGCCAGGCTCGGGTCGGCTGCGGCGGCGTCGTCCGGAGCGGCATCATCATCGGCTTTGGCCGGTGGATTAGCGGCAGGCAAGGTATTGCCGCTATCGGCAACCGCCGGTGTCTTGGCGGCAGGCTGATCACCCCCGGCGGCAGGTTTGGCGCTGGAATCGGCGGACTTGTCGCGAGAGGGTTTGACGCTGTTGTCATCGCCCTTGAGGCTGGGCTTGGAACCCTGGCTGGCGAACACTTGAGCGAAGCCAGGGCCCTTGTCCCGTGGCTCCGCCGCCACCGCCGGCGGGTTGGCGGCGGGCGCTTGGGCCTTGGCTGCGGGGGCAGCCTGAAGAAGCGAATTCGTGGCGACTGGCATGATAAAGGTCTCCACTGCATGGGGATCGAGGGATGCAGTATCGAGAGCTACAGCAAGAGTCGGGCCAAGTATGGTTTCTGCCTTCGGACTGCGGGTTGACCGCTACACCTGAAAGCGCTGACGCTCCGACTCATACAGCGGCTTGACCACCGCAAACTCATGATCGATCTGATCCACCAGCGCCTCCAGATTCGCGGTCGGCTCGCCGGATTCCAGCTCCAGCCGCTCGCACAACTGCGCCAGACGTACAGCCCCCAGGTTGCCGCTGCTGCCCTTGAAGCTGTGGGCGATCTTGCCTAATGCCTTGGCGTCATCCCGCGCCGTGCGCAGCGCTTCGATGCGTTTTTGCGAATCGTCGAGAAAGGTTTCGAGCAGCTTGGGGTACTCGCCTTCCATCACTTCCTGCAAACCCGACAACACGTCAGGGTCCAGATGAACATCGACCACTTGCTCGCTCCTTGATCAAGAATCGGCGGATTATGCCAGAGCCTCCCAGGAAAACTCCACGCAGACACAGCGCCCGCCATCGGACCAGCGTATGTCGCGGCTGAGCTGACGCACCAGGCCCAAGCCCCGACCGGACAGACGATCGATATCCATTGGCTGCGCCAGCACTTTTTCCACGTCAAACCCGGGGCCGCTGTCTTCGATCCGCAAGGTCATCGTCCCGCCCGCTCCATTGGGCACCACCTGCACCTGCACCCGCACGTAACCACTGTCCAGTTGCGCCAGACGCTCGTTGCGCTGGCGATAATATTCGGCAAAGCCCTGGGCATCGCGTTTGAGCAAAGAGTCCAGGCCGAGTACGCCGTGCTCCAGCGCGTTGGAGTACAGCTCGGCCATCACGCTGTAGAGCGCGCCGCTCTGTGCACGCAGGCCGTGGATCTCCAACAGCAGTTGCAACAGGTAGGGCAACGGGTTGTAGCGCTTGAGGGTTTCGGCTCGAAATTCGAAATTCACCGACCAATCCCGTGGGCACGACTGGCCGCTGTCGGCATACAACGGCCCGGTGGCGCGCGTCGCCAGACCCGACCGCAAGGTGATCTCCACCATGCTCACGTCATCACGGGCTTCACCGCGAAACGCGACCAGCGCCTGCTCGATGTCGTCGAACAGACGATCGGGCTCGCGGTTGGTGTCGAATACCTCCTGCAGACGCTCGACCCCGAACAATCGATCATTGGCGTCGGCGGTTTCCAACACCCCATCGGACAGCAGAAACACCCGATCGCCCAGGGCCACGGGCCAGACTTCAGTGCGGTCGTCGAACAGTTCCGCCGACAGTACCCCCAGCGGCAAATGCCGCGACGCCAATGGCGTGCGCTTGCCGGTGGTCACTTCAAGCACGTAACCCTCGGGCATGCCACCGTTCCACACCTCGACCACGCGTCGATCGGTACTCAGGCACAACAGGGTGGCGCAGCAGAACATGTCCACCGGCAGGATGCGTTTAAGCTTGGCGTTCATCTCGCGCAAAATCTGCGTCAGGCCGTAGCCTTTGGCGGTCATGCCGTAGAACACTTCCGCCAGGGGCATGGCCCCCACCGCTGCCGGCAAACCGTGACCGGTGAAATCGCCGAGCAGCACATGCATATCACCCGAAGGCGTGTAGGCCGCCAGCAGCAAGTCCCCGTTGAACAACGCATAGGGCGATTGCAGGTAGCGGATATTTGGCGCGGCATTGATACAGCCCGAATGCGCGACCTTGTCGAACACTGCCTTGGCCACCCGTTGCTCGTGCAGCAGGTAGTCATTGTGCTTGGCGATCAGGTCGCGCTGCTGCAAGACCGTGGCTTGCAGGCGGCGCAGGCGGTCCATGGCGTTGATCTTCGCGGCCAGGAGCAAGGGGTTGTAGGGCTTGGCCAGGAAGTCATCGCCGCCGGCGTCCAGGCACTCGGCCAGGTCGGCGCTGTCGGTCAGGGAGGTGAGGAAGATGATAGGCACCAGGGCTTCGCCGGACAGCTGCTTGATCCAGCGCGCGGCTTCGAAGCCGTCCATCACCGGCATCAGCGCATCCATCAACACCAATTGCGGACGCGCGCGCGTGAATACCTCGACCGCTTCGCGCCCATTGGCGGCGGTGAGCACTTGATGCCCCTGACGTCGCACAATGGTCGACAGCAAGAGCAAGTCAGTGGCGCTGTCATCGGCGATCAGGATCGTAAGCGCCTCATGGGCGGGGGCCAGGGCGCTCAATTGATGTCGAACAGCTTGTCGAAGTTGGAGATGGCGAGGATTTTGCGCACGTCAGAGTTGCTGTTGATGACCCTGACCTCAGATTCGTCGCCCCCCGCGTGGTCCCGCAGCAACAGCAGCATGCCCAGAGCGGAACTGTCCAAATAGGTAGTGTCTTTGAGGTCGACGATATAGGTATCCGGTGCCTTGTAGAACCGCTCGTAAGCGTCACGAAAGAGCTGGTGGCTGCTGAAATCGAAGCGGCCTTTGATAACGATGGTCAACTTCTTCCCGTCCGGGGATACAACTGACTCGACTGACATATGACTGCTTCCTTGTCGTAGGGGGCGTACACACAAGGTTTAGCAGTTGAACCGAGTACGGGCAACACAGCCCGTCATTTAGAACTGTTCCGGACGCGGCAGGCGTTGGGACAGTTCATCCAGCAACTTCTGCTCGCGCTTGTCTTCAATCGCCCGCGCTTCATCGATATAGCGCTGCACCAGTTTGCGCAGACCTTCGACGCGGGCGAATGCCTGCTGCCAGCTCTCACGGGCCTTGTCGAGGTTGTTCTGGTGCCAGGCCAGGCTTTGACGCTGCTGGCCGACGGCGGTTTCCAACTGGTTGAGAAAGCCCTGATAGCCCATCAGCCATTGGCCCGATACGCCTTTGGCGCCGCGCTCGATCCACTGCTGCTGGTACTCGCCGCGAAAGCGCTCCAGGTCGCCCAGCTTGCTTTCGGCCAAGCGCACTTGGCCCTGGAAATACCCCAGGCGCTGCACCGCGGTTTTTTCGGCCTTTTCGGCCATGTCCACCACCGGGGCCAAGCGTGACGCGCGACTGCTGGCCATGGCTTAGCCGCCTGGCGCCGGGGCGAAGATCGACTGCAAGTGCGCTTCGCTTTCGCCCATGCTGATCTTGTCGTTGAGGCCCTGGCGCAGGTACGTCACCAACTGCGGTTGCAGGGCGATGGCCAGGTCGGTATCGCGATCGCCGCCGGCCACATAGGCGCCGACGCTGATCAGGTCGCGACTCTGCTGATAACGCGACCACAGCTGCTTGAACTGCTGCGCACGGGTCATGTGCTCGGGCGTGACCACCGCCGGCATCACCCGGCTGATGGATGCTTCGATGTCGATGGCCGGGTAGTGCCCCTCCTCCGCCAGGCGCCGCGACAACACGATATGGCCGTCGAGTACGCCCCGGGCCGAGTCGGCGATGGGGTCCTGCTGGTCGTCGCCTTCGGACAGCACCGTGTAGAACGCGGTGATCGAGCCCCCACCGGCCTCGGCGTTACCGGCGCGCTCCACCAGCTTAGGCAGCTTGGCGAACACCGACGGCGGGTAACCCTTGGTGGCCGGCGGCTCACCGATGGCCAGGGCGATTTCCCGCTGGGCCTGGGCGAAACGGGTGAGCGAGTCCATCAGCAACAGGACGTTCTTGCCCTTGTCGCGAAAGTATTCGGCGATGCGCGTGCAATACATCGCGGCGCGCAATCGCATCAGCGGCGCATCGTCGGCAGGGGATGCAACCACCACCGAGCGTTTGAGACCTTCCTCGCCGAGGCTGTGCTCAATGAACTCCTTCACCTCCCGGCCCCGCTCGCCGATCAGCCCAACCACGATGATGTCGGCCTCGGTAAAGCGCGTCATCATGCCCAGCAACACCGACTTACCCACGCCGGTACCGGCGAACAAGCCCAGACGCTGGCCGCGACCGACCGTCAATAAACCGTTGATGCTGCGAATCCCCACGTCCAGCGGCACGCTGATGGGGTTACGGTTGAGCGGGTTGATGGTGGGGCCGTCCATCGGCACCCAATCTTCGGCCTTCATACCGCCCTTGCCGTCCAGCGCGCGACCGGCGCCGTCGAGCACGCGACCGAGCATGCTCATGCCCATGGGCAGGCGGCCGGTATCGGCCAGGGGCACCACGCGGGCACCGGGGGCGATGCCCGCCAGGCTGCCCACGGGCATCAGGAAAATCTTGCTGCCGGAAAACCCCATGACCTCGGCTTCGACCTGCACCGGGTGATAACTGTCGTCGTTGATCACCATGCAGCGGCTGCCCATGGCGGCGCGCAAACCTTCGGCTTCGAGGGTCAGGCCAACCATGCGCAACAGCCGCCCTTCCAGGATCGGCTGGCCGGGCAATTCGGTGGCTTCGGTGTAAGCGCTCAAGCGCTTGGTGAAGCTGGTGCGATCAAGGCGCATCGGGGGCGTCCAGGTCGATGCTCAGGTCAGGTTCGGCCGGGTTCAGCACCTGCTCGTGCTGTTGATCGAGCAACTTGGCCATGATCTGGCTGATGCGGGTTTCCACCGTGGCATCGATGCGGCTGTGCTCGGTCTCGACGCGGCAACCGCCGGGCTGCAACGCGGCGTCTTCGACGATGCGCCAGGTTTCTTCATGGCGCTCGCGCAGGGCTTTGACCTGTTCGAAATCCTGCGGGTTGATGTACAGCCGCACATTGCCGACGCCCAGGGGCAGCAGCTTGAGGGCTTCGCGCATGACGCTTTCGATCTGGCTGGAGTCCAGCGCCAACTCACGCTGAATCACCTGACGCGTCATGTGCTCCACCAGGCGCACCATGGCTTTTTCGATCTGGGTGTCCTGTTCGGCGATAGGCTCGAACAAGCTACCCATCAAGCGCTCCAGGCTGGCCAGTTTCACCGCCAGCGCGGCCTCGGCTTCCTGGCGCACCTTGAGGGTGGTGCTGCGAAAACCGTCTTTCTCACCGGCAGTGAAGCCCTCGTTGTAAGCCTCCTGACGGATGCTTTCCAGCTCTTCCAGGGTCAGTGGCTGGACTTCTTCCAGCGGCACCTCTTCCATTTCCACCGGCGGCTCTTCCACCGGTTCCGGCTCGGGCTCAGGCACATGCGGGTCGAAACTGGGCAGCGACCAGATGTCGAACCCGCCGACATCCCGTGCGCGAATCAGATCGCTGGGTGCCTCATCTTTGCTCGACATGGACAACGCCTTAGATCATTTCTTCGCCGCCCTTCCCACCGAGAACGATTTCTCCGGCTTCGGCCATACGGCGGGCAATGGTGAGGATTTCTTTCTGCGCGGTTTCGACGTCGCTGACGCGCACCGGGCCCTTGGCTTCCAGGTCGTCGCGCAACAGTTCGGACGCGCGCTTGGACATGTTCTTGAAGATCTTTTCCTTGACGCCGTCGTCGGAGCCTTTGAGTGCCAGTACCAACACGTCGGAGGACACTTCGCGCAGCAACGCCTGGATGCCACGGTCGTCGACATCGGAGAGGTTGTTGAACACGAACATAAGGTCTTCGATCTGGCCGGACAGGGTGTCGTCGATCTCGCGGATCGAGTCCATCAACTGGCCTTCGACCGAGCTGTCGAGGAAGTTCATGATGTCCGCCGCGCGCTTGATACCACCCAGAGTGGTACGCGAGGCATTGGAGTTGCCCGAGAACTGCTTCTCCAGGATGGTGTTCAGTTCTTTCAGGGCGGCCGGCTGCACGGTGTTGAGCGACGACACGCGCAGGATGATGTCCAGGCGCACCTTATGGTCGAAGTGGCCCAGCACTTCACCAGCCTGGTCGGGGTCGAGGTACGCCACCACGATGGCCTGAATCTGCGGGTGCTCGTAGCGGATCACATCGGCCACGGCGCGCGGTTCCATCCACTTGAGGCTGTCCAGGCCGCTGGTATTGCCACCCAGCAGGATGCGGTCGATCAAGCCGTTGGCCTTGTCTTCGCCCAGGGCCGAGGTGAGCATCTTGCGGATGTAGCTGTCGGAGCCGACGCCCAGGCTGGTCTGATCGCCGACAATCTCGACGAACTCGCTCATCACCTGTTCGACTTGCTCGCGGTGCACATTGCGCATTTGCGCCATGGCCACGCCCACCCGTTGAACCTCTTTGGGCCCCATATGGCGCAGCACTTGGGCGGCGTCGGTTTCCCCCAGCGACAGCAACAGGACTGCGGCTTTGTCGACCCGGGAGAGCTTGGCAACAGCGGCTCGATTATCACTCATCTGCGTTAATCCACTCTTTCACGACCTGAGCCACACGGCCCGGGTCTTCTGCTACCAGACTTTTGATTGCGTTCAACTGCGCGTCATAGCCTTCGCTCGGGCTTGGCAACAGGATGCTTTGCGGGCCGCCGAGGCTGACGCGGTCGTTGGCCAGTTCGCCGTCCAGGCCGCCCATGCCACCCAACTCGACATCGCTGCCGCCGGCCAGGGCCAGTTGTTTCTTGCCGTTGCCGGTGATGTTGTTGAGCACCGGGCGCAGCACGCCGAACACCAGCACCAGGATGAACAGCACACCCAGCACTTGCTTGACGATGTCCCAGAACCACGGCTGCGAGTAGAACGCAGGCTCGGCAATCACTTCGCCACGCTCAGCGGAGAACGGCATGTTGATCACGCTCACGCTGTCGCCACGGCTGGCGTCGAAGCCGACGGCGTCCTGCACCAGGCGGGTGAAACGCGCCAATTCGTCGGCGCTCCACGGGGCACGGGTGACCGCGCCGTCTGCGGCATTGACCTTTACCTGATCGTCGACCACCACCGACACCGACAGGCGATTGACACGGCCCTGCTGCTGCTTGGTGTGGCTGATGGAACGGTCCAGCTCGAAGTTCTTGGTGGACTGGTTACGCTTGTCCGCCGGGTACGGGGCGAGCATCGGCTGGCCGGTGGCCGGGTCCATGATCTGCTGACCGTTGGCGTCCAGCAGCGGTTGCCCAGGCTGGATCGCGCCGGCGGTAGCGGCGGCGCCACCGGTGGTTTGCGGGGCCGAGGCTGGCGATGGCGGCTGGTTGCTCAGGGCCCCCGGCACACCTTGCGGGCCATTGCTGGCGGTACGTTGTTCGCTGGTGGACTGCTCGCTGCGCAGGGCCGGCTGGTCCGGGTTGAACTGCTCGGAGGTGGACTCCACAGCGCTGAAATCCACATCGGCGGAGACTTCGGCTTTATAGCGGTCATTGCCCAACACCGGTTGCAGGATGTTGTGCACGCGCTGGGTCAGCATGCTTTCCACGCGGCGGCTGTAATCGAACTGCTTGCCGGCCTGGGTCAGCGCGGAGTTCTCGGCTTGGTCGGAGAGCAGGTTGCCCTTTTGATCCACCACGGTGATCTGGGATTTGCTCAGTTCGGGAACGCTGGTAGCCACCAGGTTGACGATGGCATTGACCTGACCGGGTTCCAGGGAGCGACCGGCGAACAGCTCAACCAGTACCGAGGCGCTGGGCTTGCGCTCATCACGCACAAAAACCGAGCTTTTCGGAATGGCCAGGTGCACGCGGGCACCCTTGACGTTATTGAGGCTGGAGATGGTACGCGCCAGTTCGCCTTCCAGACCGCGCCGATAACGGGTGGCCTCCATGAACTGACTGGTGCCCAGGCCCTGGTCCTTGTCGAGGATCTCAAACCCGATATTGCTGTCGGACGGCGTCACACCGGCAGCGGCCAGCTTCATGCGCGCACGGGCGACGTCATCGGCCTTGACCAGCAGAGCCCCGGAGTTGGGCTCCACGGTGTAGGCGATGTCAGCGGCGGCCAGGGTTTCCATGATCTGTTTGGAATCCAGGCCAGCCAGGCTGCCATACAATGGCCGGTAATCGGGTTGCTGCGACCACAACACCACGGCAAAACCAATCGCCACGCTGGCAGCCAGGCCGACCAACAGGCCAACCTGACGCAACATGGTCATTTCCGAAAGGTTTTCCAGGAACGACAGGCCAAACAGCGGCGGCTTGCCTTCTGCCTTGGCGGGTACGTTGTCCACGACTGCTTCTGCCATGACTTAAATCTCGCCCTTAAACCGGCATCTGCATGATGTCTTGATAGGCCTGAACCAGCTTGTTACGCACTTGGGTCAGAGCCTGAAAGGAAACGCTGGCTTTTTGCGAAGCGATCATCACGTCGGTGAGGTCCACACCGCTCTTGCCGATCTCGAACGCGCTGGCCAACTGGCTGGAGGCTTGCTGGGTGTCGCTGACTTTGTTGATGGCCTGACCGAGCATGTCGGCAAAACTGCTTTGGCCCAACTCCGGCGCTGGCGCGACGGATTTCGGTTGAGCCATGGCATCCATCTGCATGGAGCGCATATCCAACATCAACCGATTGAACTCAATACCCTGGCTCATGACCTTCTCTCTCCGACCCGCAAAAATTTGACACTACGCTGCAGTTACTAGGGGAGGTAGCAACAAGGGTGCCAGATCCGTGGCGACTCGTAAGAAAAGGCGACAAACCTTGTACGCCTTGGCTATTTTCAGGTGGCGAAAAGATACGCTTCCACATCCATGCCGGCGTCGCGCATCTGCGCCAACTTGTAGCGCAAGGTGCGCGGGCTGATGCCCAGGCGCTCGGCGGCCTCTTTGCGGCGGCCGCGCTCGGCGCGCAGGGTATCGATGATCATCTGGAATTCGCGGCGACGCAGGTCATCGCCCAAAGCGCTGGCGGTTTCCACCTCGGCGACCAACGGTGCGGGGGCCAGTGTCGGCAGCGGCGCCGCGCCACTGCCCATGGCCAGACAGAAATCCTGGGGCTGAATCAAACCGCCCTGCTGCAAGATCAGGGCACGTTGGATCGCGTTGTCCAGTTCCCGCACATTGCCCGGCCATGGATAGGCGATCAGGCATGCCTGCGCCTCGGCCGAAAGCCGCGCCTGGGCGTGCTTCATTTTTTTGACGTGGTTGTTCAGCAGGCGCTCGGCCAAGGGCACGATATCCGCCGGACGCTCGCGCAAAGGGCGCCAGGCCAGCGGAAACACCGACAGGCGATAGAACAAGTCTTCACGGAAGCGCCCCGCCGCCACTTCGCCGGCGAGATCGCGGTTGGTGGTGGCCACTACTCGGATATCCAACTGGATCGGTTTGCGCGCGCCGACGCGCTCCACTTCGCGCTCCTGCAACACACGCAGCAACTTGGCTTGCAGGCCCAAAGGCATCTCGGAAATCTCGTCGAGCAGGATCGTGCCGCCGTCGGCCTGCTCGAACTTGCCGGCTTGCGCCGCAATAGCACCGGTGAACGAGCCCTTTTCATGACCGAACAGCGTGGCTTCCAGCATGTTGTCGGGGATCGCCGCGCAGTTGATGGCGATGAACGGCTGCTTGGCGCGGGTCGACTGCTGGTGAATGTAACGCGCCAGCACTTCCTTACCCGTACCGGACTCACCGGAAATCAGCACCGTGGAATCGCTGCGCGCCACGCGGGCCGCCAATTCCAGCAACTGGGCGCTGGCTGGCTCGATGGCAATCGGCCCCTCGCCTTCGTGCGCCGAGATCACGCCCAGAGCGTGGCGCGCTACCAACTCGATCAAGGCCTTGGGCTCAAAGGGCTTGACCAGGTAATCCGCCGCGCCCTGGCGCATCGCATCCACCGCGCGCTCCACGGCACCGTGGGCAGTCATCAACAACACCGGCAGTTGCGGCTGGCGGGCGCGCAACAGGGCCAGCAGTTGGTGACCGTCCATGCCGGGCATATTGACGTCGCTGACCACCAGGCTGAACGCCTCCTGTGCCACCGCGTCCAAGGCCTCTTCGGCAGACCCGACCGCCTGGTAGTCATGGCCCGCCAACAGCAGCGTGTCAGCCAATGCTTCACGCAGGGCGCGATCGTCTTCCACCAGTAAAACCTTGATAGCCATGACTCTTTACTCCGCGCTTGCCGCGCCTGAAAACAGCGGCAAGCTCATCAATGCACAGGTGCCGCGCCCCAACCGGGAACGCAGCTGCAATTCTCCCTGATGGGCGCGCGCCACGGCCTTGACCACCGTCAGGCCCAGGCCAGTTCCGTTGGTCTTGGTGGTAAAAAAGGGTTCGCCCAGACGCCGCAGCACCTGCGGGTCGATGCCACTGCCGTTGTCGCTGATGCACAGGCGCAGCGAATCTTGACGGCGATATAGATGCACCTTGAGCCGCGCGCCGGGGCCGCTGGCCTGGGTGGCGTTTTCGATCAGGTTGAGCAGCGATCCCACCAAGGTGTCGCGATTGCACAGCAACTCGCCTTGGTGGCTGTCGCACTGCCAGCGCACCTGCGCGTCTTGAATGTGAGTGGCGGCCGCCGCCTGCAGGGTCTGCATCAACTCGGCCGGAGTGATGCGGTCGGTCAACGGCAGTTCGCCGCGAGCGAACACCAGCATGTCGCGTACCTGATGCTCCAATTCGTGCAGACGCTCTTTTAGGCGCCCAGCAAAACGCTGATGGGTCGCGGCCGGCAACTGCTCGTCAGTCAAATGACTGGCGTAGATCAACGCCGCCGACAAGGGCGTACGGATTTGATGCGCCAGAGAAGCGACCATGCGCCCCAGAGACGACAAGCGCTCATGGCGCGCCAACTGGTCTTGCAAGTGGCGGGTTTCAGTCAGGTCGTTGAGCAGCACCAACTGGCCGGGCTCGGCGTCCAGGGAACGGGTGGAAATCGACAGGCGACGCCCATCCTTGAGGGAAATTTCATGACCATCATCTTCGCGCGGGGCGAAGCAGCGGGTGATGACGTGGCGCCACAGCTCGCCTTCCAGCGGCAGTCCCAGCAGGTCGCAGGCGGCCGGGTTGGCTTCGCGCACGCGGCCCTGGTCGTCAATCACGATCACGCCGCCGGGCAACAGGTCGAGCAGGTTTTGCAAGCGGTTGGCCAGGCGCTCTTTCTCGGCCAGCTCCTGCATACGCTGAGCACTGACCACCGCCAGCTCGCCTTTAAGCTCCGAGACCCGGGCTTCCAGCAGACTGTAGGAGTCGCTCAGTTGGCTCGACATCTGGTTGAACTGCGAGAACGCATGTTCAAGGCCCTGTCGGGCGAGCGGCTCTGCGGAGGGAACAAGCCCCTGGATGGCAGGGGCTGAGGCTAATTGGGCGGCGTGGGGCATGATGCTCTCTCGCTTGGCTGACCGTCAGTTAAACGGAACGTTGCGAGGGCTGTAGCAATACCCGTGCCTAAAAAAATAGGCTTAGTTTTCAGTCAGTTGAAAAACAGGCGTCAATCATCCGCCTGTTCGTCACCTTCGCGGCGGCTCATACCGTACTTGCGCATCTTCTCCACCAGGGTGGTACGACGAATGCGCAGGCGCTCGGCGGCACGGGCGACAATGCCACCGGCATCGTCCAGGGCTTGTTGGATCAGGCCCTGCTCCAGATTGCCGAGGTAGTCCTTCAGGTCCAGGCCCTCCGGCGGCAGCATGGCGGTGGAACCAAAATCCGGGGTGTGGCCGTTGATGGCGACCCGTTCTTCCATGTCACTGCGCAGACTGTCGACCAATTGCTCATCTTCGTCATCGACATAGCGGAATTTCTTCGGCAGCTCGACCACGCCGATCACACCGTAGGGGTGCATGATCGCCATGCGCTCCACCAGGTTGGCCAGCTCACGCACGTTGCCCGGCCAGCCGTGGCGGCACAGGGACATGATTGCGGCGGAATTGAAGCGAATCGAGCCACGCTTTTCGTGTTCCATGCGCGAGATCAGTTCGTTCATCAGCAGCGGGATGTCTTCCACGCGCTCACGCAGCGGGGCCATCTCAATGGGGAATACGTTGAGGCGATAGTAGAGGTCTTCGCGGAAGCTGCCGATCTCGATCATGCTTTCGAGGTTCTTGTGGGTCGCGGCGATGATGCGCACGTCCACGCTCTGGGTCTTGTTGCTGCCCACGCGCTCGAATGTGCGCTCCTGCAACACACGCAGCAGCTTAACCTGCATCGGCAGCGGCATGTCGCCGATTTCGTCGAGGAACAGAGTGCCGCCGTTGGCCAGCTCGAAACGCCCGGCACGGCTGGTGATGGCGCCGGTAAAGGCGCCCTTCTCGTGACCGAACAGCTCGCTTTCCAGCAGCTCTGCCGGAATCGCCCCGCAGTTGACCGGTACAAAGGGCCCGTCGCGGCGCTTGGAATGGTAATGCAGGTTGCGCGCGACCACTTCCTTGCCGGTGCCCGACTCGCCGAGGATCAGCACGCTGGCGTCAGTGTCGGCCACTTGCTGCATCATCTGGCGCACATGCTGGATGGCGCGGCTGGTGCCGACCAGGCTACGGAACAGGTTGGGTTCGCGATGACGACCGCGCTCGCGAGCCTGGTCGTACATCTCGCGATAGACCTGGGCACGGTGCAGGGAATCGAGCAATTTGCTGTAGCTGGGCGGCATTTCCAGGGTGGAAAGGACACGCCGGCGCTGGTCTTCGGGCAGGTCGAGCGAAGAATTTTCGCCCATTAGCAACACGGGAAGGAACTCATCCCAGGTAGACAGTGTCTTTAACAAGCCCAAAACAGCGCCAGGAGCGTTTACCGTCCCGATCAGCACACAAATGACTTCACGGCTCGACGACAACGAGCTGACCGCCTGCTGCCAATCGTGGCTGCCGCAGGGCAAATTTTCTTCGCCGAGAAAATTCAAAATCACCGCCAAATCGCGGCGACGGACGCTATCGTCATCAATCAGCAGAATTTTGGTTTCACGCCACATGCAATAGCAACTTCCCTAGTAAAACTTCCTGCCCAAATGTAGGGGCAATCGAGACGGCTGTAGGACTTCTTACTCTATAGACGTCTGAACTCTGAAAACAGCACTAGTTAAGTCAAAAAAGCTGGCACGGTCAAATTTATGACGCGCCGGTCGGATTAACTGCGTCTGTTCAGCCGAACAGATGGTAGACCTTTGACGCATTCTTCGCTTGGTTGATCTGCGACATCTCTTCGAAAATCGCCTGGCGCTCGCCCGTCGTCACCTCAAGCAGTTGCTGGTAGACCGCCAGCAGGCTCTCAAGCTTTTCACGCAGCGCATTTTCATCCACAGGGACTTCGCTGAGCACCTCATCAATCACCGCACGACAACCCAGATCCAACTCGCCAACAGCCTCCCAGTTGCGTTCCGCCAGCGCGCCGATCAGGGCTTCGCGGGTTTCATCAATGCGTTGCAGTGCGTGGCTCATGATGTGTTCCTCAAGGCCTGTGGCCTTATTGTGCGACGCCCTGTGGCGCCCCGATGGCATCCCAGCCTTCTTTCACGGTAATCAGCAATTGCGCGACCTCGTCGAGCATGTCGGCGTCGTTGTGCAGATTGGCTTCCATCAGACGGTTGCTCATGTACACATACAGGCCTTCCAGGCGCTGGACGTATTCCTTGTTGTCGCTTTTTTCCGCATTCAGGCCATCACGAAGGCCGATAATGATGTCCGTGGCCTTGCCCAGCATCAGGCCCTTCTGAGCAATGTCACCGCGCGCCAGGGCCCCTTTGGCTTGCGCAATACGGTCAAGGCCGCCTTCGAGCAGCATCTGCACCAGGCGGTGCGGGCTGGCTTCGGAGATCTGGGCGTGGGAATTGACCTTCTGGTATTGGCGAAGGGCTCTCATGGGATTCATGTTTCTACCTCGTGACAAGCAACAGCGAGAAGGATTTCATTAACCAATATATCGACTGGATTGCGCAAAACTTTAACCCGTCGGCCGCTTGAAAAACAAAGCCCAGGTCAATGAACCTGGGCTTTTTTTCGACCGTTCGATCAGCTATCGCTTTTGGAATTACTGATCGCACTGAGCGTGCCGAGAATGCTGTTGCTCTGCTGCCGCAACTGCGCTACCAGGGTGTCCATGGCGGTGTACTTGCGAGTCAGGGCGTCCTGCATGGTGGTCAAACGCTCATCCAGGCTGATCTGGTCTTTGTTCAGGTCTTTAAGGCTTTCGGACAACGACGCGGTGCGCGTGGCCAGAATGCCAGTGGAGGCCTTGGCATAGGGCTCGGTCGCCGTCTTAAGACGCGCCAACAGACCTGTCTTGCCACTGAAGATGCTGTTGATATCCGCCGGATTGCTCAGCACGGCTTTGTCCCACTGCTTGGCGTCGATACTCAGCGCTCCCGTGTCTTGGTCGCTAGTCACACCGAACTGCGCCAGAGACTTCAAGGTGCCGTTGCCGGACAACATATTGAACTCGTTGCGGATCGCCGATTGCAGGGTGCGCATGGTCGAGTCGCCGGTCAGCGTTGCCGCGACCGAGTTACCGGCGGCGTCCTTGGTCACTTTGGTCTCGGCGTTCATCGCCTTGAGCAGAGCATTGTAGGTGTCGACAAACCCCTTGACCCCGGACTTCAGTGCGGTAGTGCTAGTGCTTACCGAGATGGTCAGGGCGGTACGAACCGGATCAGTAGTATTCGGATCGTTAGCAACGAGCGTAGGCGACACGGCCAGCAATTTGATACTGACACCACTCACCGCATCACTGATGCTGTTGGACTTCGATTCCGCCGCAATGCCATCGATGGTGTACTTGGCATTCTGCGGCACATCGACCACCTTGTAGCCTGTGTCGATCCCGGAGTTACCCGACATGGTCAAGTCAGACCCTACCCCGCCATTGGTGGACGTCAGGATCAGACGCGAACCGTTGGAGTCGGTGAGAATGTTGGCACTCAGACCGGCAGTGCCGAACTGCGAGTTGATCGAATCGCGTACCTGTTGCAAGGTGGCCCCGGCCGGAACACTCAGGTCGAAGTTCTTACCCGACTGAGTGATGGTCAGCGTCGTCGCTTTGCCCGTGTTGTTGACGACCGTGGATTGGCCACCGGCAAAACTGATGGTCGACAGCTTTGAGGGCTTGGCAAGCTGGTTGACGACCAGCGAGAAACTACCGTTGGCCGCGCCCTGGTTAGCCGTCATGGTGGCGACTTTTTCATCCGAGGACGTACCGGTCAAGCCACTGAAGCTATTGTCGGTGACCATGCTGTCCAACGCGCCACGGAACGCATCCAGGGCCGCCTGGATTTTGCCGATCGACGACAGCTGGGTCGTGGCCTTTTGCGATTGTGCGTTGATCTGCGCCTGTTTCGGCGCGCGTTCGGCATCCACCAGGGATTTCACAATTGCCTGGGTGTCGAAACCAGACCCCACGCCAGTAATCGTTGTACCCGCCATCATCTTTCTCCTAGTCCGGTGGCTGCCGTTATCTTGACGAATTACGCATCAGACAGTAGCAGCAACAAGTTTCATGCCAGATCAAGCCTTGTCGTCAAACAGCACATGACTGGCGCTGGACAAGCTTTGCGCCAATTTCAAGGCCGTTTCCGATGGGATCTGGCGGATCACTTCACCGGTGTCGGTGGCAATGACCTTGACCACGACCCTGTGAGTGGAATCATCAATGGAAAAATCCAGATTGCGCTGGGCCGCTTGTACGAATTCTTTAATATCGGTGACCGCTTTTTCCAGATCGCCAGGTTTGGCTTTATCCGGGGTTGGCGCAACCGCTTCAACTTTGCTCTTGTCTTTATCCACAACCACAGGGGCCACCGCGCCTTGCGGGGCCAGCGACGGATAAGACAAGTTCAAATTCACATTCATGTCCATGCCCAATCTCCTCTGATTGGAAAAGACGAAAGGGCACGTAAACGCGCCCTTCCGTCAGCTACCAAGCGCTTGTATTACTGAAGCAGCTTCAGTACAGCGGATGGCAGTTGGTTGGCCTGAGACAGGATCGCGGTCGAAGCCGACTGCAGGGTTTGCTGCTTGGTCAGTTCAGCGGCCTCGGAAGCGAAGTCGACGTCCTGAACAGTACTACGGGCAGCAGTGGTGTTTTTCTGGATGTTGGTCAGGTTGTCCACAGTGCTGGTCAGACGGTTCTGAACAGCACCCAGACCCGAACGGGCGCTGGAGATGGAAGCGATAGCCTGGTCGATCACAGCCACAGCGTTCTGCGCCTTGGTGGCGTCGGTCACGTCGGTCTGCGACACGGTGGTCTTGGCCGAAGCAGCCGAAGTACCGGCACCGAAGATACCAGTCACACCAGCGCCTTCCAGGGAGTAGCCCTTGGAGGAGTCCAGGTTTACAGCACCGGTAGCGATGATGCCGTCAGCCAGGGCGGTAGCAGTGCCGTAGGTACCCGAACCGTCTTTGGTGGCGACAGTGATGCTGCCGGCATTGGTCGAAGCGCTGAAGGCCAGGTTTTCACCGGTATCGGATTTAACCGACAGAGTGCCTTTGGACTCATCGTAGTTAACGCTGATACCCAGTTTGGCGGAGTTGGACTTCAGCGCCTCAGCCAGGCTGGCGGTATCGGTCACACCGACGAAGCTGGTGGCTTGGCCGCCAACAGTCATGGTGAACGAAGCCGGAGCGGTAGCAGCAGCAGCGCCGACCACGAACTGAGCTTCTGTGCTGGCGGTAGCGCCCAGGCCACCGATGGCGCCGTTCAGTTGGGCAGCGATGGTTTTGGCCGAAGCAGCAGCCGCTACGGTGACGCTGTTAGTCTGACCGTTACCGGTTACAGCGATTGCGCCGCCGACAACACCGGCACCAGGGGTGATGCCAATGCTCTTGACTTGCTGCGAACCAATGTTGTTGGCCGCAACGTTTTCCAGGCTGACGTTGATGGTTTCGTTAGCGTTGGCGCCAACCTGGATGGCTTTGGTACCGTACGAACCGTCCAGCAGTTTCTGGCCACCGAAAGTGGTGGTTTGCGAGATACGGGTCAGTTCCGAAGTCAGAGCCTGGTATTCGTCGTTGTTCGACTTACGGTCGTCGTTGCTCAGGGAGCCGGTAGCCGAGGACAGAGCCAGGGTACGCATTTTTTGCAGAATGTCGGTCGAAGCCTGCATTGCGCCTTCAGCGGTCTGCGCGATGGAGATACCATCGTTGGCGTTCTTTACTGCTTGACCCAGGCCGTTGATCTGGCTGGTCATACGGGTAGCAATACCCAGGCCGGCAGCGTCGTCTTTAGCGCTGTTGATACGCAGGCCGGAAGACAGGCGCTGCATGGAAGTGGCCAGGGCGGTGCCAGCTTTGTTCAGGTTGCCCTGAGTGGAGACCGAAGCAATGTTGGTGTTTACTGTTAAAGCCATGACGAAATCCTCGTTGGATGGATACTGCGGCTTCCGGCCCTGGCAACTGCCGGGTGTGGCCTAGAGAACCTACGTAATAGTTATCGTCGTGGTAGCCGGTTGCTTGAGGGTTTTTTTGATTTTTTTTACTGGCGCCGTGCCACCCCTTGTAATTCAAGGGTTTAGGCATACGCCAAGCCGCGATTTCAGCGGTTTTTTTGGCGCCAAATAAAAAACGCCGATGATCTTTCGATCATCGGCGTTTGCTTTTGCGGTGTACGCAGTCTACCGACGCGTCACGGACGATGCAGAATCGCCGAGCCCCACGACAGGCCCACACCGAATCCACTGATCGCCACGCGTTTCCAGGTGGCGTCCATCACATGCTTTTCCAGCAGCAATGGAATGCTCGACGACACGGTGTTGCCGGTCTCGACCATGTCCTTGATGAACTTGTCCACCGGCGCCTCTTCGAAGCGACGGGCCACGGCGTCGACAATCGCCGCACTGCCCTGGTGAATGCAGAACGCATCGATGTCATCGGCCTTGAGGTCCGACTCATTGAGCAGCTCGTGCAAATGCGCCGGCACTTTGAGCAAGGCAAAATTGAACACCTGGCGACCGTTCATAAAGAACACGCCATCGCTGACCTTCAGGTGCGGTGCGCCGGAACCGTCGGTGCCGAACTTGGACTTGCCCAGCAGCCACGAGGCATCTTCGCCCATCCAGGTCGCGGTGGCGGCGTCGCCGAACAGCATGGTGGTGTTGCGATCTTCCGGGTCGACGATCTTGGAGTACGGGTCGGCGGTGATCAACAGGCCATTTTTCAGGCCGGCGGCTTCCATAAAGCCCTTCATCGCGTAGATGCCGTAGACGTAACCGGAGCAGCCCAGGGAAATATCAAACGCGGCGACATGGGTCGGCAGCCCCAGTTTGTCCTGGACGATGGCGGCTGTATGGGGCAAGCCCTCTTCGTCACCGTTCTGGGTCACGACGATCAGCGCGTCAATCGATTCGCGCTTGAGATCCGGGTTGTTGGCAAACAAGGCGTTGACCGCTTCGACACACAGATCGGAGGTTTCCTGCGCAGCTTCCTTGCGCGGCAGGAACGCCGAACCGATCTTGCCAATGATGAACTCTTCATCCTTGGCGAATTTGGCACCCTGGGCGTAGTTATCGATACCGTCCGCCGGCACGTAACTGGCGATGCTTTTTATGCCAATCATTGTGGCTTCCCAATACTAAATAGCTGGAGAACACCCCACGGCCGACGCCTGGAGTGCTGACAATAAAGGGGGTAACCCCATAAAAATCTCGCTGAAAGCCGCCCCGCAAGGACCCTGTGACGACTTATCCTTTTCACACGATACAGTGAAGATGCGCTTTATGACTCACAGGTCACTCAATTTTCTGCGGTTTATGCAAAACCTTTAAACAATTGAGCCCCCTGAAACGACAGCGGCCCCGCCTGTTTCCAGGCGGGGCCGCTGTGCTGACGCGGTGAAATCACATCTTGTTGAACAAGCTCAACTGCGAAATCTTCACAAAGGCCAGCTGCGAGGCTTGCAGCATGGTTTGTTGCAGCGACAGGTTGATTGCCGCCTCGCCCATGTCGATATTGGCCAAGTCGCTCATGGTGCTGGTGTTGGCGATGCCGATGCTGGCATTTTCATCGGACTGGATCGTCAGGGCCTGGCCGCGCGCACCGATGGAGCCGCGCACATTGACGATCTGGGACGTCGAGTTGGCCAGGTTGGCGATCGACGTATCCAGTACATCCTTCAATTTGACGGTCGCTGCCGGGTTGCCGTCGGCCGGCAACTCCAGGGCTCGACGCAACTGACCCAAGGTATCCAGCGCATTCTGGGTCTTCTGGGTGTTGGCCCCGACGGAGAACTGATCACCCGGCTGCGGTGGCCCGGCACTCACATCGAATGTCACGCCAGCCGCTGTCACCGTGGTACCGCCACCGGTATCACCGGTGGCAATGGCCTTGCTGTCGGTGGTGTACGGCTGGGCATAGACCTCATAGGCCGTGGCACTGGTGAACTTGATGATCGCGCCGCTGTTGGTCGGGAAGGTGCTGGCATAGTCCGCCTGGCTTGACACCTGAGCCCCCGTCAACTGCGCGCTTGAGGCGTTGCTCGGGGTACGCGAGACGCTGAACGTATCGGGCTTGGATTCCAGGCTGAAAGTACGGTCCTTGACCAGCGCATCGGACGGCGCGCCAGGCGCGACATCGTCGCCCAGCTTCAGGGTGATGTCGAACTTCACACCACGTAGCGCAATGCTGGAGCTGCCTTCCTTGGTGGCATCGAACGTGCCGTTGCCAGGGATCTCGGAGGTGATGTCGGTACCGTTCTTGTCCTCCACCTTATATTGCGTACTGCTGGTGAAGGTGAGCTTGTACGGCTGGCCGTCGGCAAATTTACCCGAATAGTCAGCGCTGGACGTGACCAGGCCGGCGGACAACGCCACCTTGTTGTCGTTGACGGTCGGCGGCACTGTCTGCGGAACCGGCGCCAGCCACGGGGCCTGGGTGCGGCCCGAGTTGGCAGCACCTTCCAGTACGGTCTTGCCGGTATCGCCGGCATTGATTGTCAGCGTGTTGGAAACCTGCAGGCTCAGCGGCGTTTCATCACCCTGGTAGCTGTAGGTGCCATCGTTATTACGCGCATAAGGCGGGGTTTGGGTCTTGGAGCCCGAAAACAGATAGTTGCCCGAAGAGTCCTTGCTGTTGAGCAAACCCAGCACCTGATCCTCGATCGCGCCGACTTCGCTGGCGATCGAGCGCCGATCCGCATCGCTGATCGAACCACCGGCACGCAGCGCCAACTCGGTGGCGCGCTGCATGGCATCGCTGATTGCGGTCAGCACGCTCTCTTCGTTGGTCAGCTTGTCCTTCAGGCTGGTGATGTTGCCGTTGTACTGAGTCAGCATGTCTTTCTGCTGCTGAAGCATCAATAAACGTGCCGCCGCCACCGGATCATCCGCAGCGGTTTGCACGCGCACGCCGCTGCTCGCCTGGTCTTGAGCTTTCACCACGCCCGAATAGTTGTTCGAGTACTTGGTGGAACTGGTCTCGAAATATTGCTGCGTAGAAATGCGCATCGTCCCTGGCTCCCTTAAAGACTGCTAATCAGCGTGCTGAAGGTTTCTTGCGCAGCTTTGATGATCTGCGACGAGGCGGTGTAGTACTGCTGGAACTTGATCATGTCACCCGCTTCTTCATCCAGGTTGACCTGGGACACCGAGTTACGCGCGTTCTTATTGGCGCTCAACAGCGCGCCAGTGGCAGTGGTATCGGTGCCGGCCGCGGCGGCCTTGGCACCGACGGTCGATACCAGTTTGCTGTTGGCGCCCACCAGGCTGGTGCCGCCCGTGCCATCGGCCGCCGTGCCAATGGTCGCCTTGGTTTGCAGATTCAATAGCTGCAAAGCATTGCGGTTGTCGGACTTTCCGCCGGCATTGAACGAGAAAGAGGTGCTGTCACCATCAGCTGGCACACCACCCACCGTGGTGTCGAAGCTGAAACTGGTGGCCGGCACCACCAAGGCACCGCTGGCATCGCGCATCGGCACGTTAATGGTGACCTTGTTGCCCTGCCCCGGGACGATGGTGCCGGTGCCGATCGGGTTGCCCTGGGAATCATTGAGCGTATACGGCTGGGTGCCATCTGCCGCGGGCTTGCCGAACACCATCTTCACTGGCATCGAGTTTTCAATCCCGACGCGCAACTGAGCGGTGGCGGCGCCGCCCTGAATATCCAAAGGTACGGTAAGCGCCGGCGGCGTGAAGTTGCCGGTGCCCTGGTTGGTCTTGCTGGCTTCACCCAACAGCGGCGCTGCAAAGGCGAGCTTGGTGGGGTCGGTGAGGACCGTACCGATTTCCTTGGCACCGTTGGCAGTGGGGCTGACCTTGAAACTGTCACCGGCCTGGACCGCACCGCTTTTGACCGCCAGGGTGAACCCGTCGATGACCGGCGGCGGCGTGGCGCTGAGGTCGTAAACCCCCATGGCCTTGCCGTCGGAACGCAGCACGGTCGCCTTGGTGAGATCGGTGCTGTCGTTGAAAGAAACCTTGTAATCGTAATTGGTCAGCTTGCTGGTGTCTTTGATCGTTACGCCCAAGGCACCATCCCCGAGGTTGCCTTGTGCAGCCTGGCTGCGCAGGGCAACGGCCGAGGCACTGTTGATGTCCGTGAACAACGAAGAACCGAACTCGCCGTTGAGGTCCAGGCCCTGACCCAATTGGCTGTTGACCACATCAGCCGTCGCCACGGCAATGCGCCCCAGGTCATTGATCGCCGGGATCAGCGCGTCGCTGCGATAACGCAACAGGCCACCGATGCTGCCGCCGCTGATCACATTCCCCAGGTCGAGCTTGGTGCCGCCGGGGGCATTCAGCTCAATGGTGTACTGGCTGGTGTCGCCTTTGCTCGGCACGGCGGAAATGGTGCTGAACTGATCGCCCAGCACCAAGGACTGGCCACTGCCGGTGCTGACACTGAACACGCCATTCTTTTCGACCGCGGTCACGCCGATCAGCTCATTGAGCGAACGCACAGCCTCGGCGCGCGAATCAAGCAGGTTGGCCGGAGTGGTATTGGTCGAACCCTGCACCTGATTGATCTGCTTGTTGAGCGAAGCAATCGACGCCGTCAGTTGGTTGACCTGATCGCTCATCGAGCTCAATTGGCCATTGATGGTTTCTTTCTGCTGGCTCAACTGCGAGGAAATCGCGTTGAAGCGGTTACTCAACGTCTGAGCATTGGTGACCATCACTTGGCGCGCAGTCACGTCGCTCGGGTTGCTCGCCGCCGTCTGCACCGCCGCAAAAAACGAACTGAGCACTGCGGACATGCCCGTGGTCTTGTCCGACAAGGTCTTATCGACGGCACTGACCTGATCCTGATAAGCCTTGGCGTCGGCATTAAGCGCAGTGCTGTTCTGATAAGCCGTGTCGAGGAATTCGTTGTACACCCGGCGCACATCGGCCAGGGTCGTGCCGCTGCCGATGTACACGCCGCCAAATTGGTTCACGGCATTCGCGGTTTGCGTGGTCTGCTGACGCGAATAACCCGCGGTATTGGCGTTGGCGATGTTGTTACTCAAGACCGACAACGATCCTTGAGCGGCGTTAAGCCCCGACATCCCTATATTGAGCAAACTCATGGTGGTTCAGACCTTATAAAAGAGTGGTCGCGCCCGCGGCGGCATAGTTCTGGTAACTGTTCATCGAATTGGCGATCTGCGAGATCTTGTTGGCGTAGTTCGGGTCGGTGGCGTAACCGGCTTTTTGCAACTCGCGTACAAAGCGTTCTGGGTTATCGGCCGATTTCACCACGTCTTTATAGCGATCGTTGCTTTGCAGCAACGTCACCAAGTCGTGGAAGCTGTCCTGGTAAGAGTCATAGGAACGGAACTGCGCCGTCTCCTTGACCATCGCCCCGTCGCGGAACTCGCTGGTGATCGCGCGGGCCTGGCCGCCCTGCCAGCTCTTGCCGGCCTTGATGCCGAACAGGTTGTGGCTGCTGCTGCCGTCTTCGGCGCGCATCACCGATTTGCCCCAACCGGTTTCCAAGGCGGCCTGGGCCACCAGGTACTTCGGATCGATGCCGATACGCTTGGCGGCCGCTTCGGCCATCGGCAGCATGGTGGCGATAAATTCGTCCTGGGAGCTGAAGGCTTTCTTGGCCGGCGCCAATGGTGGCTGGGCCACGGCGCGGCCATAGACCTGCATGCTGCCATTGGCCGCGGCAACACTGCGTGCGCTGCTGTTGATCACGTTGTCTTGCAGTGCGCTGTTGCGCAGCGGCGCAGCCTTGGCCTCGGTGACGACCTGGGTGCTCGGCACGATGCCGGCCAGCAGGCGATCGGTCAGCTTGCTCGGCAAGGCGATACGGCGCTGGTTCATCAACTCCATGTCGTTGCTGTGGGTAGCGGCGGCGCCGGCTTGAGGCTCGGCGACACGGAACGCCCACAACGGACGCTGACCATTGGAGCGCCCCAACGGGCCATCGGCCTGGGTGCCGGCGGCGATCTCGGTCGGCACATCGACTTTCTTGACCGCCTCGGCCGCCGCCGGGCCCTGCAAAGTGGCCGCCTGTGCGTCCACCGGCTTGTTCTTCTGCATCTGGCGCATCAGCACGTCGGCCAGGCCAATGCCGCCGCCCTCGCGGGACAGCGAGACCGCCAATTGCTGGTCGTACATTTCCTGGTACTGCTTGGCCGCCGGGGTGTTCATCGGGTTATCTTTGCCCAGCGCCTCGGTGGCCGAACGCATGGACTTGAGCATCTCGCTCAAAAACAGCGACTCAAACTCCTGCGCCACTTTGCGCATGTTGCCTTCGCTGTTTTTGTCAGCACCGACCTTGAGCTGGTTAAGCCGGTTCAAGTCGGAGTAAGACCCCGAGTCCGCCGAACTGACAATGCCGCTTTTGTGCATATCCATGACCATGGCCTCAGATCACGATCAGGTCGGCTTGCAAGGCGCCGGCCTGTTTCAATGCTTCAAGGATCGCCATCAAGTCGCCGGGCGCTGCGCCCACCTGGTTCACCGCGCGGACAATCTCGTCCAAGGTGGTACCGGGGCCGAATTTGAACATCGGCTTGGCTTCTTGCTGAGCGTTAACCCGCGAGCGTGGCACCACCGCCGTCTGGCCGTTGGACAACGGCCCAGGCTGGCTGACGATCGGGTCTTCGGTGATGGTCACCGTCAGGCTGCCGTGGGTCACCGCCGCCGGCGAGACTTTGACGTTCTGGCCGATCACGATGGTACCGGTGCGCGAGTTGATGATGACTTTGGCCACTGCCTGGCCCGGGTCGACTTCCAGGTTTTCCAGGATCGACAGGTAATCGACGCGCTGGCTGGGGTCCAGCGGCGCGGTCACACGGATCGAACCGCCGTCGATGGCCTGGGCCACGCCTGGGCCGAGCATGTCGTTGACCTTGTCGACCACGCGCTTGGCGGTGGTGAAGTCCGAGCGGTTAAGGTTCAAGGTCAGGCTGTTGCCCTGGTTGAAACCGCTGGGCACGGTGCGTTCCACCGTGGCCCCGCCAGGGATGCGACCGGCCGACGGCACGTTGACGGTGATCTTGGAACCGTCGCGGCCTTCGGCGTCGAACCCGCCCACCACCAGGTTGCCCTGGGCAATGGCGTAAACGTTACCGTCGATACCTTTGAGGGGCGTCATCAGCAACGTGCCGCCACGCAGGCTCTTGGAGTTACCGATGGACGACACGGTGATGTCCACCACCTGGCCTGGCTTGGAGAACGCCGGCAAGTCGGCACTGATCGACACCGCCGCGACGTTTTTAAGCTGCACGTTGCCCGACCCCGGCGGCACTTTGATGCCGAACTGCGAGAGCATGTTGTTGAAGGTTTGCAGGGTGAACGGGGTCTGGGTGGTCTGGTCACCCGTACCGTTGAGCCCCACCACCAGGCCATAGCCGATCAACTGGTTGGAGCGCACGCCGGAAATGCTGGCGATGTCCTTCAAGCGTTCGGCCTGGACGACGGCGCTCAAGGAAAGCAACAGGGCCGCCGCCATCAGCTGTTTGAGTTTCAAAGTGGCCACCTAGAAAGGGAACAGCGGGCTGAGGAAGAAACGGTCGAACCAACCCGGCTGGCTAGCATCGGCAAACGAACCCGTCCCCGAGTAAGTAATGCGTGCATCGGCGATTCGCGTCGACGAAACAGTGTTGTCGGTAGAGATATCGTCGGCGCGCACCATGCCGGCAATTCGCACCAGCTCGTCGCCAGTGTTGAGGGTCATCCACTTCTCACCGCGCACGGCGATGATGCCGTTGGGCAATACATCGGCCACGGTCACGGTGATCGAACCGGTCAGGCTGTTGCCCTGCCCCGCCGCACTTTTGCCACTGGTCGCACGGTCGCCGCTATAGCCAGCGTTGAGGCTCAAATCGCCGTCACCCAACGGGTTGTTGGTGTTAGGTACGGCACCGAACAACGAGGTCAGGCCAATGCCTGCCTTGCTGGTCTTGCCGACCTGGGAGTTGGCGTTCTTGCTGGCCTGGGTCTTCTCGTTCAGGGTGATGGTGATGATGTCACCGACCCGGAAGGCCTTGCGGTCGCTGTACAGGTTCTGTTCGAAGCCGGCCTGGTAGATCGAGCCATTGTTGGCCGCCGCCGGCAGCGGCGTGCGTGGCAACACCGGCGCGTAGTACGGGTCATTGGGTTTTGGCGTCGGGGCGACACAGCCCGCGAGTACGGCAATCCCACTCAATGCCAGAACGGAAACATAGCGATTCATGACCCTTACCTCACGGTGTTGCAGACGCTTTCAGGGCGCCCCATAGACTTGATTACAGATTCTGCGTTACGAACGAGAGCATCTGGTCGGCGGTGGAGATCACCTTGGAGTTCATCTCGTAAGCGCGCTGAGTGGTGATCATGTTGACCATCTCTTCCACGGTGCTGACGTTGGAGGTTTCCAGGGTGCTTTGCAGCGTGGTGCCGAAACCGTTCAGACCAGGGGTGCCGATCTGTGGCGCGCCGCTGGAGGCGGTTTCCAGGAACAGGTTGTTGCCCATGGCCTGCAAGCCGGCCGGGTTGATGAAGTCGGCGGTCTGCAGGTTGCCGATCACTTGCGAGGCCGGGTTGCCGGCCACGGTGATGGACACGGTGCCGTCGTTGCCGACGGTGAAGGTCTTGGCATCGGCTGGCACTACAATCGCCGGTTCCAGGGCAAAACCGTTGGCGGTGACGATCTGGCCGTTGGAGTCCAGGTGGAATGTACCGTCGCGGGTGTAGGACGTAGTGCCGTCCGGTTGCAGGATCTGGAAGAAGCCACGGCCGTTGATGGCCATGTCCAGCGGCTGACCGGTTTGTTGCAGGTTACCGGCGCTGAAGTTCTTCTGAGTGCCGACGATCTGCACACCGGTACCCAATTGCAGGCCCGACGGCAGTTCGCTGTCCTGGGTCGACTGAGCGCCCGGCTGTTTCTTGATCTGATAGAGCAAGTCCTGGAACTCGGCGCGGTCACGTTTGAAACCCGTGGTCGATACGTTGGCCAAGTTGTTGGAAATGGTAGTCAGGTTGGTGTCCTGGGCGGACAGACCGGTTTTGGCAACCCATAGAGCCGGAAGCATGCTGTTCTCCTTCGTGCGCCTGTTTGTTGGCGCTGCGCTGCGAAATTAGTAGTTCAGTGAAACCGCGATCAGCTCATCTGCATGACGCGTGTCATGGCCTGGTCGTCTTCCTTGGCGCTGTTCATCATTTTGATGTGCAGCTCGAACTGCTTGGAAAGCGCCAGCACCGCCGTCATTTCTTCCACGGCATTGACGTTGCTCGCCTGCAGGAACCCTGAGGTCAGCCTGACGCCTGCGTCGGCCTGAGCCGGCTGGCCGTCCTTGGTGTGGATGGTGCCATCCAGGCCCTTATTCATGTTCTTCAGGTCCGGCTGAACCAGCTTGATGCGGTCCACTTCGGCCATCACCCGTGGGCCTTCGCCCATGGCACGGATGCTGATGGTGCCGTCGGCGCCCACTTCGATCTTCTGCTGCGGCGGCACCGCGATAGGGCCACCGTTGCCCATGATCGGCATACCGTTGCCGGCACGCAGCACGCCCAGGGCGTCCACGTTCATGCTGGCGCTGCGCACGTAGGCTTCGCCGCCATCCGGGGTTTGCACGGCCAGCCAGCCGTCGCCGTTGACAGCCACGTCCAGGTCGCGGCCGGTTTCGATCATCGCGCCAGGCGTGAAGTCGGTGGCGGGACGCTCAGTCATGGCGAAGGCCCGCGCCGGAAAGCTGTCACCGAACACCGGCATCGAACGCGCCTGTTCCAGGTCGCGTTGGAAACCGTTGGTGGAAATGTTCGCCAGGTTGTTGGCATGGGCCTTCTGCGCCAGCGCATTCTGGCTGGCGCCGGTCATTGCCACATAAAGGTACTTGTCCACGCTCTTTCCTCTTTATGACGGACGCTTGCCGCCCACCGCTGTACTGATGAGGCTTAAGCAATTAGCGAACCAACTTTCAAAAAGTCAGGAAAGTCCAGGCGGGACGGGGGTTTGCGGGCTGCCTTCACATTTTTCAGGAAAGGAGAGAGTCGAAAAAACGGCGGACTACTGCCGCTTACGGCAAGGGCCGTCTTACGGGTGACAGAGAACCCATCCGGGAGCGGGCAAGCCCTAATGCCAGTCAGTTCAGGACTCAGTTGATCCAGCCCAGGCAATGACTATCAAAAGTGGGAGGGGGCTTGCCCCCGATAGCGATGCGTCAGTGACAGTTGGGCTGACTGCCCTACTGCCATCGGGGGCAAGTCGAATCGTCGCACCGCCCCTCCTACATTTTTGCCACCGTTGTGCCAGTTGATTATTTATCGGTCTTGAGGATTTCGTAATCGCGCAATTTATTGGCGATGGTGGTGTGCGACACGCCCAGGCGCTTGCCCAGCTGTCGACTGCTGGGATGTTCGACATACAGGCTTTCCAACACCGCTTTCTCGAAGCGCCCGACAATCGCCTCCAAACCGCCGTCCAGGGAAAAATCGCCAAGGGGCTGACGCACGCCGTAATCCGGCAGACGAATATGCTCGACCTTCACCGTGCCGCCGTCGCACAAAGACACTGCCTGGAACAGCACGTTTTCCAACTGCCGCACATTCCCCGGCCAGTGATAATGGCTGAGGCGCTCCATCGCCGCCGGTGCCAACGTGGGCAACGGGCAGCCGATCTGTCGGCTGGCCTGGTCAAGAAAATGCTCCACCAGCGGCGCCAGGCCATCCAGGCATTCGCGCAGGGGTGGGATATGTAGGGACAGCACATTGAGGCGGTGATAGAGGTCCTGGCGGAATTCGCCGCGCGCGCAGAGTTCGGACAGATCCACCTGAGTCGCGCAAATCACCCGCACATCCAGGTACACCTCTTCGTCACTGCCGACGCGGCGGAAACAACCGTCCTGCAAGAAGCGCAGCAATTTCACCTGCAGGCGCGCGCTCATTTCGCCCACACCGTCGAGAAACAACGTACCGCCCGCAGTCAGCTCCAGCAGCCCCAACTTGCCTTCCGCCCGGGCGCCTTCGAACGCGCCGGGGCCGTAGCCGAACAGCTCGGTCTCGGCCATCGACTCCGGCAGGCCGGCGCAGTTGAGGGCCATCAGCGGCGACTGCCCGCGCGGACTGGCCAAGTGGCAGGCGCGCGCCAACAGTTCTTTGCCGGTGCCGGTCTCGCCTTCTATTAATAGCGGCGCGTCCAACGGGGCCATGCGCCGTGCTTCACGCACCACGGCGGCCATCACCTTGGAGCTTTGGAAGATGCTGTCAAAGCCGCGCAGTTCCTGCTTGCGCACGTTGTAGATGCGCTCGCCGACCCGGTCCGCACGATGCAACGTCAGCACGGCGCCGGCCATGGCCTCACTGTCATCGTGTTCGGAGGATTGCAGCGGCGCGATATCCGCCAGGAACACGTCGCCCTTGACCTTGACCCGCAGGCCGTTGATCCGCGACTTGCTGGCGCGCACCAGTTCCGGCAAATCGAAATCCTCGGCGTAGCGTGACAACGGAATGCCCGGCACCTCGTCCACCCGCACCCCCAGCAACTGCGCCGCCGCACGGTTGGCGGCGACGATGGAGCCGCCCATGTCGATGGACAGCACCGGAAACTCCAGGGCGCCCAGCAAGGCATTGAGTTCCATGTGTCGCCGCTCGCTGGGCATCAGCCCTACCCGCTTGACCCCAAACACCCCGGCAATCGCCTCGAACTGCGGGCGCAACGCCTGGAATTGCATATTCACCAGGTTCGGACAAAACAGGTAGATAGCATTGCCGTGCTCACCGCCCACCTCGCCTTTGGCAACGTTGACGCCGTACTCCACCAGCAGGTTGAGAATGTCCCGCAGGATGCCGATGCGGTTCTGGCAATGCACTTTGATACGCATGAATAAGGCCCGAAAAGAGGGAAGGCGCCGCGTCTTTTTGTCGCTGGGCGCAGAAAGTCGTCAAGATTATGTGACAGCCGGACTGCTTTTCCCAGCCCAACACCAAGAGCAGGCCCCCACTCGTAACGAATACTTTACAAAAAACGGTAAATTTTCCTACGTGGCACTGCCACAGGTGGCTGGCATCCGCACGCCATCGGGTTATCAATAGGCCTATCGCAGGACATAACAAGAACGAATGCCTAGCAGGAGAGCCGTATGAAGCAGACGCACTACGTGGCCCGCGAGCCCGATGCGCAAGGGTTTATCCACTATCCGCCGGAAGAACATGCGGTATGGAACACCCTGATCACGCGCCAGTTGAAAGTGATCGAAGGTCGCGCCTGCCAGGAATACCTGGACGGCATCGACAAGTTGGGCTTGCCCCTGGACCGCATCCCGCAACTGGGCGAGATCAACCAAGTGCTGGCCGAGACCACCGGTTGGCAAGTCGCTCGCGTGCCGGCGCTGATCCCCTTCCAGACCTTCTTTGAATTACTCGCCAGCAAGCAGTTTCCAGTGGCGACGTTTATCCGCACCCGCGAAGAACTGGACTACTTGCAAGAGCCGGATATTTTCCACGAGATCTTCGGCCACTGCCCGCTGCTGACCAACCCTTGGTTCGCTGAATTCACCCACACCTACGGCAAACTCGGGCTGGCGGCGACCAAAGAGCAACGGGTCTACTTGGCGCGCCTGTATTGGATGACCATCGAGTTCGGCCTGGTGGACACGCCGGCCGGTCTGCGCATCTACGGCGGCGGGATTCTGTCGTCGCCCAAAGAGACGGTATACAGCCTGTCCTCCGAGCCCGAGCATCAAGCCTTCGACCCGCTGGAAGCGATGCGCACGCCGTACCGCATCGACATCCTGCAACCGCTGTACTTCGTGCTGCCCGACCTCAAGCGTCTGTTCGAGGTGGCGCAGGAAGACATCATGGGCATGGTCGAGCGTGGCATGCAGCTGGGTCTGCACGCGCCGAAATTCCCGCCCAAACCAAAGGCTGCTTGAACCGTGCCTTTTAAGGCCAGGTGAGTCTGTTCCCTGGCGCCGCGTTGCTTTAGGGTGACGCCACTGACCTTCACTTATTCGAATTCAGGACATTTCCACATGACCACCTTGAACCAAGCCCACTGCGAAGCCTGCCGCGCCGATGCCCCGCAAGTCAGCGATGAAGAACTGCCGGTACTGATCAAGCAGATCCCTGACTGGAACATCGAAGTGCGCGACGGCGTGATGCAGCTGGAAAAGGTTTTCCTGTTCAAGAATTTCAAATTCGCCCTGGCCTTCACCAATGCCGTGGGTGAGATTTCCGAAGCCGAAGGCCATCACCCGGGCCTGCTCACCGAATGGGGCAAAGTCACCGTGACCTGGTGGAGCCACTCCATCAAGGGCCTGCACCGCAACGACTTCATCATGGCCGCGCGCACCGACGAAGTGGCCAAGACCGCCGAGGGCCGCAAGTAATGCATTTCGATGCCATTGGCCGCGTGCCCGGCGACCCGATCCTCGGGTTGATGGACCTGTACGCCCAGGATGCCAACCCGCAAAAGTTCGACCTGGGCGTAGGCGTCTACAAGGACGACCAGGGCCTGACGCCGATTCCGCCGTCGGTGAAGCTCGCCGAACAGCGCCTGGTAGACCAGCAAACCACCAAGACTTACATCGGCGGTCATGGCGACGCCGCGTTCGGCCAACTGATCAGCGAACTGGTGCTGGGCGCCGACTCCGCGCTGTTGCACGGGCGTCGTGCCGGCGCCACCCAGACCCCGGGCGGGACCGGCGCGCTGCGCTTGAGCGCCGATTTTATCGCTGCCAACTTGCCAGGCCGTGGTATCTGGCTGAGCAACCCGACCTGGCCGATCCACGAAACCATCTTCGCCAAGGCCGGGCTGAAGGTCAGCCATTACCCCTACGTGGGCGCCGATAACCGCCTGGATGTGGCGGCGATGCTGGCGACCCTCGCCACCGTGCCGGAAGGCGATGTGGTGTTGCTGCATGCCTGCTGTCATAACCCGACCGGCTTCGATCTGTCCCACGACGATTGGCGCCAGGTGCTGCAGATCGTGCGCGAACGCCACCTGCTTCCGCTGATCGACTTCGCCTACCAGGGCTTCGGCGATGGCCTGGAACAGGACGCCTGGGCCGTACGCCTGTTTGCCGCCGAATTGCCGGAAGTACTGATCACCAGTTCGTGCTCGAAGAACTTCGGTTTATACCGCGACCGCGTCGGCGCATTGATCGTGTGCGCGGCGGATGCCGAGAAGCTGACGGATGTGCGTAGCCAATTGGCGAATGTGGCCCGCAACCTGTGGTCGACCCCGCCGGATCACGGCGCGGCCGTGGTGGCGACCATCCTCGGCGATGCCCAGCTCAAACAGCAGTGGAGCGCAGAAGTCGAAGCCATGCGTGGGCGCATCGCGCAGTTGCGTTCCGGGCTGGTGGAGGCCCTGGCGCCCCATGGCTTATCCGAGCGATTCGCACACATTAGCGTGCAACGTGGGATGTTCTCCTACACCGGCCTGAGTGCCGAGCAGGTCAAGCAACTGCGCGAGAAGCACAGTGTGTATATGGTCAGTTCGGGGCGGGCCAATGTGGCGGGGATTGATGCGACACGCTTGGCGTTGCTGGCCGAAGCTATTGCCGACGTCTGCAACTGAACACTGCATATCTAAGTCAGTCACTGGTTGACTGATACACCGCTATCGGGGGCAAGCCCCCTCCCACATTTGGTCGCATTCCAATGTGGGAGGGGGCTTGCCCCCGATGGCGATCTGAAGTTACAGAAGGTGTGCCTGAGCCACCTCGGCCTTCAGTTGCGCTTCTTTGGCCTGGGCATCCGCCAGCCGATACAACTCGATACTGCCATCCCAGTGCTCGATCAGCGCCGTGCAAGACTCCACCCAGTCCCCGCAGTTGAGGTAATCCACCTCGCCCACCTTGCGAATCTCCGCATGGTGAATATGCCCGCACACCACCCCATGCAATTCACGCCGGGTCACTTCGTGGGCGATCGCTTCTTCAAAATCGCTGATAAAACTGACCGCCGTCTTGACCTTGTGCTTGAGGTACGCCGACAGCGACCAGTAACCATAGCCATAGCGCGCACGCCAGTGGTTCAACCAGCGGTTCAAGGTCAGGGTGAACTCGTAGGCCGAGTCGCCAAGAAACGCCAGCCAGCGGTGATAACGGGTAATCACGTCAAACTGATCGCCGTGGATCACCAGCAGGTGGCGACCGTCAGCGGTCACATGCACGGCTTCGTCGACCAACTGGATATTGCCCAGGATCAGCTTGGAATAACGGCGCAGGAATTCATCGTGGTTGCCGGTGACATAGATCACCTCGGTGCCGCGCTTGGCCATGGTCAACAGGCGGCGGATCACGTTGGTGTGCGCCTGGGGCCAGTACATGCCGCCGCGCATTTTCCAGCCGTCGATAATGTCGCCCACCAGGTAGACCTTATCGGCGTGATAGCCCTTGAGGAACTGCGAAAGATGGTCGGCCTGGCAATCCCGGGTGCCCAGGTGCACATCGGAAATCCACAGGGTACGCACCCGTTGTTTGCGGCTGGGCTTGGCGAACTCGGCACTGGTCATGGGCATCCCTCGACGGTGTTTTCGCGAGCTTGCGCCATGGCGGTTAATGGCCCATGACAAGTGTGGGTCAGTCTGATGACAGCGACCGGCGCCCACGATGCGTTGTAGACTGGCGCCTCGCCGTCCAGGAGACCGTGATGAGACCGTCCCTCACCCTTCGCCACTACCTCGAAGCGCCCATCGCCCACAGCCATGCGCATGCGCAGTTGGTGTTCGGCCTGTCCGGGCATCTGGATCTGGAGGTCGATGGCCGTGGCAGCCAAGTGCGCGAAAGCAGCGTGATGGTACTGCCCTTCTCTGCCCATCACGCCTGCGGCAGTCGCGATGGCAGCCGCTGCCTGGTGCTGGACGTACCCACCGAACATTGGCTGCTGCAGTCCCTGGGCGAACATGCCGACGCGAGCCGACGCCTGCTCGACCAACCCGCGCGCCTGGCCCTGGATGCACGTCAGCACCAGTTGGTGCAGTGGCTGGCCCACAGCCCGGTGGACGACCCGCTGATCGTGCAGCAAGGTTCGGTGTTGCTGCTGGCCAGCCTCAATTCTGCGCAACCCCAGCCCGTGCCAGGTCGACGCTTGCCCTATCCGGCCTTCAATGCCCATATCGAACGGCACGTGGCGCACCCCTTGCAGGTGGCCGATCTGGCGCGCATCGCCGGGCTGTCGGTGGCGCGTCTGCACGCGCGGTTCGTCGTCGAGTGCGGACAGACGCCGATGGACTACATCCGCAGCCGACGCCTGCATAAAGCCCTGAGTCTGCTGCGCGATACCGCCCTGCCCATCGGCGAAGTCGCCGAGCGGGTCGGCTATAGCTCCCAGAGCGCATTTGCCGCCGCTATATCCCGTGAGTTCGGCGCGTCTCCCGGCGCGTTGCGGCGCTCGCCTTAGGGCGAGTCCTGCGCTAAAACGCGCGAGCCTCACGACAGACGCCAGCCATCCCAAGCCACTAGACTGCGAGCCTGTCACTCTCGTGGTTTGAAGGAACGCAATGACTCCCCGCACAGCCCTCGGCGCCCTGCATATCGGCGCACTGATGTTTGGTCTTACCGGCGTATTCGGCAAACTGGCGGCCGCTTCGCCGGCCATCATCGTGTTTGGTCGCGCCGTGTTTGCCGTGCTCGCCCTGGCGGTGTTCGCCCGGTTCGCCAGCCGCGCTCCGTGGAAGCACCTGGAGCGGCGCGACTGGCGTCGGCTGCTGGTCAGCGGCGTGTTGCTGGCGGCGCACTGGGTGACATTTTTTCTTGCGGTCAAGGTGGCCGGTGTGGCGGTCGCGACCCTGGGGTTCACGGCGTTCCCGGCGTTTACGGTCATTCTGGAAGGGCTGATATTCCGCGAGCGTATTCGCGCCAACGAAGTACTGCTGGTGGTACTGGTCACGGTCGGCCTGGTGCTGGTGACCCCCGACTTCAACCTGGCCAGTGAAGCCACCGGCGGCCTGCTCTGGGGCATCCTTTCAGGCTTGTTGTTTTCCCTGTTGTCCCTGAACAACCGCGCCGGCTCCGGGCGCATTCCGGCGGTGCAGGCGGCGCTGTGCCAGAACCTGGTAGTCGCGGCGTGCCTGTTGCCGGTGGCCGCACCGGGCCTGGCGCATGTGCGAGCGCTGGACTGGTTGTGGATCGGCCTGCTCGGCGTGTTCTGCACCGGCCTGGCCCACAGCCTGTTTGTCGCCAGCCTGGCGGTGATCAAGGCGCGTACGGCGTCGGTGGTGTTTGCCATGGAGCCGGTCTACGGCATCACCGTGGCGTGGCTGCTGTTTGCCGAAACGCCGACCCTGCGCATGCTGCTGGGGGGCGCCTTGATCATCGTCGCCATCGTGATTTCCGGCCTGATGAGCAGCGCCGGCCCGGCCAAACAACCGACCGCAACGGCCTGATCTATACTCCGGGCATCCGCAACAGTCTGTCGTCGTTCAACGGATAATGGCTCCTCGACGACAGCCAGAGCATTTTCCGCAGTTGCTGCAAGCGAGTGGTCACTCCCTTAACGCTATGCAGGACTTGATCATGGAAATGCTCATTAACGTGTTGGTTCAGATCATCAGCGGTGCCGTGGGCGGGAATGTAGCCGGCATGACCAAACAAAGCCTGGGTACCGGGCTTAACACACTGCTGGGCGGTGTCGGCGGGCTGGTTCTGGGCCAGCTTCTTTCAGCGCTGACCGGTACTCCAGGCGGCGAAGCGCTGGATGTGGCGGCCGTTGGCGGCAATATCCTCGGCGGCGGCGTGGGCGGTGCGGTGTTGACCTGGGTTGTCGGATTCATCAAACAGAAGTTGGACGCCAAGTAGCGCTCAGTTCACCGCCCCTTGCACGGGGCGGTGACGTCATTGGGGTCGGTCGTTGTGCCCCAGATCGCGCGCCGGGTCGATCTGGTCGCGCACCCGCTGCTTGAGCACCTTGGCCTCGGGGAAACCGCCGTCGGCCTTGCGCTCCCAAATCTGCACACCGTCACAGGTGATATGGAACGTGCCACCGGTAGCCGGCACCAGTGAGACCTTACCCAGGTCGTCGGCAAACGTGCTCAGCAGTTCCTGGGCCAGCCACGCGGCACGCAGCAGCCACTGGCATTGGGTGCAATAGGTGATGACGACCTCGGGTTTAATCGACGACATAATTTGACAGGTTCCTGGCATAACGGGCGCGGAGGATCGGGTGGCTATAATAGCGGCCTTTATCGCCCAGCTCCGAGATTCAAGATGCGCCGCCTGCTGTCCTGCCTGTTTTTGTGCCTACTCCCCTTCCTTGCCCAAGCCGTGGACGCTCCGCGCCCGAAGGTCGGCCTGGTGCTGTCTGGCGGCGCCGCCCGGGGCCTGGCCCATATCGGGGTGCTCAAGGCGTTGGAAGAGCAAGGCATCCAGATCGATGCGATCGCCGGCACCAGCATGGGCGCGGTGATTGGTGGGCTGTATGCCTCCGGCTACAAGATCGACGAGTTGGAAAAACTCGCATTGAACATCGATTGGCAACAGGCGCTCTCCGACGCACCGCCGCGCGAAGACGTGCCGTTTCGCCGCAAGCAGGATGACCGGGACTTCCTGGTCAAACAGAAGTTCAGTTTCCGCGATGACGGCAGCCTCGGCCTGCCGCTGGGGGTGATCCAGGGCCAGAACCTGGCGCTGCTGCTGGAAAGCATGTTCGCCCACAGCAGCAATACCCGCGATTTCGACAAACTGCCGATCCCTTTCCGCGCGGTGGCCACCGATATCACCACCGGTGAAAAAGTTGTGTTCCGCAAGGGCCACTTGCCCAAGGTGATCCGCGCGAGTATGTCGATCCCAGCCGTGTTCGCCCCGGTGGAACTGGACGGCCGGCTGCTGGTGGACGGCGGCATGACCGATAACATCCCGCTGGATGTCGCGCGGGAGATGGGCGTGGATATCGCCATCGTGGTGGACATCGGCACCCCGCTACGCTCGCGCAAACAACTGGCCACGGTGGTGGACGTACTCAACCAGTCCATCACCCTGATGACCCGGCGCAATTCCGAAGAGCAACTCAAAGCCCTGCAACCCAGGGACGTGCTGATCCAGCCGCCGCTGGCAGCCTATGGCGTGACCGATTTCGGCCGCGCCAAGGACATGATCGACGCCGGCTACCGCGCCACCCGCGCCCTCGACGTGCGCCTGGCGCACCTGCGTCCGGCTGCGCCGATCGACCCGCAACTGGTGGCCGCGCGCACGCCGGGCGAACGCACCCCGGTCATCACCGCCATCACCGTGGAGAACGACTCGAAAGTCAGCGACGACGTGATCCGCTACTACATCCGCCAACCCTTGGGCGAACCGCTCAATCTGGGTCGCTTGCAAACCGACATGGGCACCTTGTATGGCCTGGACTACTTCGATCAGGTGCAATACCGCGTGATCAAGAAAGGCCAGGACAACACCCTCGTAATCAGCGCCCGCGGCAAACGCAGCGGCACCGACTACCTGCGCCTGGGGCTGAACCTGTCGGATGACATGCGCGGCGACAGTGCCTTCAACCTGGGTGCCAGCTACCGCATCAACGGCATCAACCGCCTTGGCGCGGAATGGCTGACGCGCGTGCAGATCGGCGACCGCCAAGAGCTGTACAGCGAGTTCTACCAGCCGATGGACGCTGGTTCGCGTTACTTCGTCGCGCCCTATATCAGCGCCCAGGCACAGAACGTCGAGCTGATCCTGGATAACGACCCCATCTCCGAATACCGCCTGGAACGTTACGGCTTCGGCCTGAATGTGGGGCGGCAGATCGGCAATAGCGGCGAGATTCGCTTCGGTGTCGGCGAAGCCTGGGGCCAGGCGGACGTACGCATCGGCGACCGCGACCTGCCGAGCGTGAGCTTCAGCGAAGGCTTCTATGAGCTGAAATACTCCTTCGACTCTCTGGACAACGTGTACTTCCCCCACTCCGGTGAAGACATCGGTCTGGCTTATCGCGAATTCGAACCGGGGTTAGGCTCGGATCAACGCTACCGTCAATGGGAGTTCAAACTCGACAAAGCCATGAGCCACGGCCCGGACACTCTGGTGCTGGGCGGACGTTACGGGCGCACCCTGGACGATTCGGACGTGGTGATTTCCAGCTTCCTGCTCGGCGGTGCCAGACAGCTGTCAGGCTTTCGCCAGGACGCGATCTCGGGGCAAAACATCAGCCTGATGCGCGCCGTGTACTACCGCCGACTGACGCCGCGTTCGTACTTGCCGCTGGATTTCCCGCTGTACCTGGGCGCGTCTCTGGAACGTGGGCGGGCGTGGAACAACGACAATGAATTCGACAGCGGCTATATCAACGCCGCGAGTGTTTTCCTCGGGTTCGACACACCACTGGGGCCGCTGAATTTCAGTTATGGATTCAACGATGACAACCAGAAGGCGGTGTACCTGAACCTGGGGCAGACTTTCTAGGAAGCCTGCGCGCATAGGGTCAATGCGGCAGGTTTTCAAGATAGGGTGAGCCTGCCCATCACAACAGGCTCAGCCATCTGCGCGGCTCAGGACTTTTCCAGATTCGCCAGAATGTGCGCATGCACCCGCATGCACACACGCAGGTCCGCCTCGTTTACGCCGGCAAACAGCTCGTGACGCAACTCGGTGGCAATGGTTTCAATTTGATCGATCAGAGGACGGGCGCTGTCGCAGAGCAAGATGCGCTTGGCGCGACGGTCTTCGAGCACCGCCTGGCGTTGCACCAGGCCCTGGCCTTCAAGGCTGTCGAGCAGCCTTGCGAGGGTCGGCCCCTCTACCCCGACGCTCTGGGCCAGCTCACGCTGAGTAGGGGCTTCTTCGAAACGGGCCAGGTGCAACAGCACCAGCCAACGCGCCTGGGACAGGCCCAGCCCCGCCAAACGGCGGTCCAGCTCGGCGCGCCAACCTCGGGACATTTGCGCCAGCTGCATGCCAAAACGGTGTTGATCGGTTAACGGCATAAAAAACTCATGTTTTAGACTGAAAATAAAATGTGGCTAATTATTAGTCAGCTAAGCATGAGCCTTGCCCTTAGGCAAGCGCCGCTCAGTACTGATCTGTGACATTGTCGTAATTGACACATTAAATTTCGAATTCTGACTGCAAAGCGGCCCGCACGCAGTACAGAACCCCCTCCGGCACACGCCCGGTAAACAACGGTGCGATCTCGGCGACAGCTGGCAATTCGCCTTCGCCGTCGAGGAAAGCGTCCTGGATCTCACCCAGCAAATCTTCCGGTAAATCCAGTGCTTGCTCCAACGACAACTGTTGCTTGCCGATGGATTCGGCAAGCAAGGTGTAGACGTTTTTTTCCGAGCATTGCAGTTGGCCGGCGATCTGGATCGGGGTCATGCCGGCGCGGGCCAGGCTGATCAATTCGTGGCGAATGTCGGCCACTTCCCTGGGCGCCTCGGCCTGACCACCGAGCACTTCGAGAAAGGCCTGGCCATAGCGCTCCAGCTTGCGCGCGCCCACGCCGCTGACGCGGGCCATTTCCGCCAGGGTGGCGGGTTGCTCGCGCAGCATCTCCAGCAAGGTGGAGTCCGGAAAGATAACGTACGGCGGCACACTGTGTTCCTGTGCCAGTTTGCGCCGCAGGGCACGCAAGGCTTCCCACTGCTCGCGCTCTTCCCCGCGCACAAGTTGGCTGGCCTGGCTGGTGCTGCTTTTGGCGGTGGTCTGCGGCTTGAGATCGCGGCGCAGTTCCAGGCTCACTTCACCCTTGAGCAGTGGCCGGCAACTGTCGTTAAGGCGCAGCCCGCCGTACCCTTCAAGGTCGATGTCCACCAGGCCGCGAGCCACCATTTGTCGGAACAACGAGCGCCACTCGCCTTCGGCGCGGGCCTTGCCGACGCCGTAAACCGAGAGTTTTTCGTGGCCAAAGCTGCGAACTTTTTCGTTGTCCTTGCCCAGCAACACATCCACTAGATGACCCACGCCGTAACGCTGACCGGTTCGGTAGATCGCCGACAACCCCTGGCGCGCCGGTTCGGTGGCGTCCCAGGTCTGCACGCCGTCCACGCAGTTGTCGCAATGCCCGCAGGGCTCGGGCATGTCTTCGTCGAAATAGGCAAGCAGCGTCTGACGGCGGCAACGGGTCTCTTCGCACAGCGAGAGCATGGCATCGAGCTTGTGCTGTTCCAGGCGCTTGTGGCGCTCATCGCCTTCGGAGTTCTGCAGCATTTGCTTGAGCATCACCACGTCCTGCAGGCCGTAGACCATCCACGCATCCGCCGGCAGACCATCACGGCCGGCACGTCCGGTTTCCTGGTAATAAGCTTCCAACGACTTGGGCAGGTCCATGTGGGCGACAAAGCGCACGTTGGATTTGTCGATGCCCATACCAAACGCAATGGTCGCCACCATGATCAAGCCTTCCTCGTTGAGGAAGCGCTTCTGGTGATAGGCGCGCAGGTCGTTCGGCAGGCCGGCGTGGTAAGGCAAGGCTGGGTAACCCTGTTCACACAGGAACGCGGCCACTTCGTCGACTTTCTTGCGCGACAGGCAATAGACAATGCCCGCATCGCTGCGCCGCTCGGACAGGAACGCCAACAGCTGCTTGCGCGGCTGCTCCTTGGGCACGATGCGGTAAAAAATATTCGGCCGGTCAAAGCTCGACAGGAAGCGCTCGGCGTTCTGCAAATGCAGGCGTTCGACGATTTCTTCGCGGGTACGTTTGTCGGCCGTGGCGGTCAGCGCAATGCGCGGCACGTCGGGAAACAGTTCCGCCAGTTGGCCCAGTTGCAGATATTCGCGCCGGAAATCGTGGCCCCATTGCGAGACGCAGTGCGCCTCATCAATCGCGAACAGGGCAATTTCCAGTCCCTGCAGGAACGCCAGCATGCGCGGCTGCACCAGCCGCTCCGGGGCGAGGTAGAGCATTTTGACTTCACCGCGTTTGATCCGCGCGGCCAGGTCGCGTTGCTGCTCGGCGCTGAGGGTGGAGTTCAGGGAAGCAGCGGCCACGCCGAGTTCCTCAAGGGTTGCCACCTGGTCGTCCATCAAAGCGATCAACGGCGATACCACCACCGCCAACCCGTTGCGCAACAGCGCCGGCACCTGGAAGCACAACGACTTGCCGCCGCCGGTAGGCATCAGCACCAGGGCATCGCCGCCACTGGCCACGCGCTCAATGATCGCACCCTGACGGCCACGAAAACTGTCGTAGCCGAAGATGTCCTTGAGGACGCGTTGAGCCTGCTCGAGCATGTAGAACTCCAAAAAAGTGCCGAAACCCTCCGTATAGGCTGGCCGAAAAAAAACGCGGCCTCGGAAAATAATCCGTAAGCGAAGTTTTCTCGGGCGGGCTCCTGGCCGGTAGGGGCATCACAAAACGCGGCAGTATACCCGAGCGTCATCCGGCAAAGGGCGCCACTGACGAATTGCAGCCCGTCTTTAAAACCGGGCAAATGTGCATGGCGGCTGGCCTGTGGACGCAAGAACGCCTAGAATTCAGCATCGTTTATCCCCAAGGTAGTCCTTCATGTCCTTCGCTGAGCAACTAACCCGCCTGCAAGCCTTCCTCGACGCCGATGAGCTGCATGAGGAGGCGCTGGACTATGTGGCCGCCCACGGCTACCTGACCGCACTGTCCATCTGCTCCGAGGTCGTGCCCGACCGCGAATGGATCGACGCGCTGTTCGCCGAAGAACCCCACTACGCCGACGCCGCCCAGCGCGAAGAAATCGAGTCCACCCTGGTGGCCCTCAAGGCCCATATCGGTCGCCAACTGGCATCCGACGAGGAATTCGAGCTGCCGTGCGAGCTGGACTTGGGCGATGACCCGGACGACTCCGACCTGCGCGGCTGGTGCATCGGCTTTATGGAAGGCGTGTTCCTGCGTGAAGCGGCCTGGTTCGAAACCGCCGAGGAAGAGGTCAGCGAAATGCTGCTGCCGATCATGGTCGGTTCGGGCCTGTTCGAGGAAGAGGCGGAATTTTCCGACATCGCTTCCGACGCCAATCTGATGGACGACATGATCGTACAGATCCCGGAAGCCCTGACCGCCCTGTACCTGCTGTGCAACGCCCCTGATGAAAAACCGGCGATCCTCAAGCCACGTCACCACTGAGTCGCTCGCCCGTGACACCCATGGGCAAGCGTTCGCCGCTGCTGCGCTACGCACTGCTGGCCATCGGCTGGCTGAGCGTGGCCCTGGGCGTGATCGGTATTTTCCTACCGGTGCTGCCCACCACCCCCTTCCTCTTGCTCGCCGCCGCCTGCTTCGCGCGAAGCTCCCCGCGGTTCTACCAGTGGCTGGTGGAACACCCGCGCCTGGGCCCATGGATTCGTGACTATCTGGATGGCAATGGCATCCCGCTCAAGGGCAAGGTCTACGCCATCGGCCTGATGTGGCTGAGCATCGGTATTTCCTGCTATCTGGTGCCACTACCTTGGGCACGCGGGTTCATGCTGACCAGCGCCGTGCTGGTGACTGTCTATATCCTGCGCCAGAAAACCCTGCCGCCGCGCTGAACGCCGTGTGCGACATAAGATCCCACACGACCTTGGTCGACACTGACTAACCCCGGGCATCGTGCGAGACTGTCCCACCGGGCCTGGAATGCCTGGGCGTTCTTTTGTTCGGAGTTCCCATGACGCTGTCCAGTGGGCTGATCGCCACCGTCGCCCTGGCCTATATGGCCATTATGTTTGCCATCGCTTTCTACGGCGACCGTCGCCATGCGCCACTGCCGCCGCGCATGCGTGCCTGGGTGTACAGTCTTTCGCTGGCGGTTTACTGCACCAGTTGGACCTTCTTCGGCGCTGTCGGCCAAGCTGCCGAACAGTTGTGGGCATTTATACCGATCTACCTGGGACCGGTGCTGTTGCTGGTACTGGCACCTTGGGTCCTGCAAAAGATGGTACTGATCAGCAAGCAGGAAAACATCACTTCCATCGCCGACTTTATCGCCGCGCGGTATGGCAAATCCCAATCCCTGGCGGTGGTGGTGGCGTTGATCTGCCTGGTGGGCGTGCTGCCGTATATCGCCCTGCAGCTCAAAGGCATTGTGCTGGGGGTCAACCTGTTGATCGGCGCCGGGGCCGACACCACCGGCACGCGCGCTCAGGACACCGCGCTGATCGTGTCGCTGGTACTGGCGTTGTTCACCATCGTGTTTGGTACGCGCAACCTCGATGCCACCGAACACCATCGCGGCATGGTGTTGGCCATTGCCTTTGAGTCCCTGGTCAAGCTGTTCGCTTTTCTCGCGGTGGGTGCGTTCGTGACCTACGGCCTGTACGACGGTTTCGGCGACCTGCTCGACCAAGCGATGCTCACCCCTCGCCTGGAGGAATACTGGCAAGAGACCGTTAACTGGCCATCCATGGTAGTGCAGACCGGGGTGGCCATGATGGCGATCATCTGCCTGCCCCGGCAGTTTCATGTGACCGTGGTGGAAAATATCGAGCCTCAGGACCTGCGCCTGGCCAAGTGGGTGTTTCCGGCCTATCTGGTGCTGGCCGCGCTGTTTGTGATCCCCATTGCCCTCGGCGGCAAGATGCTGCTGCCGGCATCGGTGCTGCCGGACTCTTACGTGATCAGCCTGCCCATGGCCGAAGCCCATCCAGCGCTGGCGGTACTGGCGTTTATCGGTGGCGCGTCGGCGGCTACCGGCATGGTGATCGTGGCGAGCATCGCGTTATCCACCATGGTGTCCAACGACATGTTGCTGCCATGGCTGTTGCGCCGCTCCAGCGCCGAGCGGCCGTTCGAGGTGTTCCGCCACTGGATGCTGTCGGTGCGTCGGGTGAGCATCGTGATCATCCTGTTGCTGGCGTACGTCAGTTACCGCCTGCTGGGCTCCACGGCGAGCCTGGCGACCATCGGCCAGATCGCCTTCGCCGCCGTGACCCAATTGGCGCCGGCGATGCTCGGCGCGCTGTATTGGAAGCAGGCAAACCGGCGCGGAGTGTTTGCCGGTCTCGCCGCAGGCACGTTCCTGTGGTTCTACACCTTGGTCCTACCGGTTACCGCGAAAAGTCTGGGATGGTCGCTAAGCCTGTTCCCAGGGCTGACGTGGATGCATTCCCACCCGCTGGGGCTGTCCGTGACTTCGCTGACCCTGGGCACGGTGTTCTCCCTGGCGGGCAACTTCACGCTGTTCGTGTGGGTGTCGATGCTGTCGCGCACAAGGGTGTCCGAGCACTGGCAAGCCGGGCGCTTTATCGGCCAGGAAATCAGCCAACGCGCCAGCGCCCGTTCGATGCTGTCGGTGCAGATCAACGACCTGCTCAGCCTGGCCGCGCGTTTTGTGGGTGAAGAGCGCGCGCAGCAAAGCTTTATCCGTTTTGCCTATCGCCAGGGCAAAGGCTTCAACCCCAACCAGAATGCCGACAACGACTGGATCGCCCACACCGAACGCCTGCTGGCCGGCGTGCTCGGCGCTTCTTCGACGCGCGCGGTGGTAAAAGCCGCAATTGAAGGTCGGGACATGCAACTGGAGGACGTAGTACGCATCGCCGACGAAGCCTCGGAAGTGCTGCAGTTCAACCGCGCCTTGCTGCAAGGCGCCATCGAGAACATCACCCAGGGCATCAGCGTGGTGGACCAGTCTCTCAAACTGGTGGCCTGGAACCGGCGTTATCTGGAGTTGTTCAATTACCCGGAGGGGCTGATCAGCGTGGGCCGGCCGATTGCCGACATCATCCGGTACAACGCCGAGCGTGGCCTGTGCGGGCCCGGCGAAGCCGAGGTGCATGTGGCGCGGCGCCTGCACTGGATGCGCCAGGGCCGTGCGCACACGTCCGAGCGCTTGTTTCCCAATGGCCGCGTGATCGAACTGATCGGCAACCCGATGCCTGGCGGTGGCTTTGTCATGAGCTTCACTGACATCACCGCGTTCCGTGAAGCCGAACAGGCCCTGACCGAGGCCAACGAGGGCCTGGAACAACGGGTTACCGAACGCACCCATGAACTGTCGCAGCTTAACCTGGCCCTCACCGACGCCAAGAGCGTGGCCGAAACCGCCAGCCAGTCGAAAACCCGCTTTCTGGCGGCGGTCAGCCATGACTTGATGCAGCCGTTGAACGCCGCGCGCCTGTTCTCCGCCGCCCTCTCCCACCAAAGCGACGGACTCTCCGACGAGGCACGGCAATTGGTGCAGCATCTGGACAGTTCGCTGCGCTCGGCCGAAGACCTGATAAGCGATCTGCTTGACATTTCTCGCCTGGAAAACGGCAAGATCAACCCGCAACGCCAGCCGTTCGCTCTCAACGAGCTGTTCGACACCCTGGGCGCCGAATTCAAGGCCCTGGCCCAGGAGCAAGGCTTGCGCTTCCGCCTGCGCGGCAGCCGTTTACGGGTGGACAGCGACATCAAGTTGCTAAGGCGCATCTTGCAGAATTTTCTCACCAATGCCTTCCGTTATGCCGACGGCCCGGTGCTGCTCGGCGTAAGGCGTCGCGGGGGCGAACTCTGCCTGGAAGTGTGGGACCGCGGCCCCGGTATCCCGCCGGATAAGCAAAAGGTGATCTTCGAAGAGTTCAAACGCCTGGACAGCCACCAGACCCGCGCGGAAAAGGGCCTGGGCCTGGGCTTGGCGATTGCCGACGGCCTATGCCGCGTGCTGGGTCACCGCCTGAGTGTGCGCTCATGGCCCGGCAAGGGCAGCGTGTTCAGCGTGAGTGTGCCGCTGGCGCGCAACCAGGCCAGCTCGCAACCCAAGCCAGCACAGGAAAACGGCTTGCCCCTCAGCGGCGCGCAGGTGCTGTGCGTGGATAACGAAGAGAGCATCCTGATCGGCATGCGCAGCCTATTAACCCGTTGGGGCTGCGAAGTGTGGACGGCCAGGGATCAAGCTGAATGCGCGGCGCTGCTGGCCGAGGGGGTACGCCCACAACTGGCGCTGGTGGATTACCACCTGGACCATGGCGAAACCGGCACGGAATTGATGGGCTGGCTGCGCACGCAGTTGGCCGAACCGATTCCCGGCGTAGTCATCAGCGCCGACGGGCGCCCGGAGAGCGTGGCCGAAGTGCATGCGGCGGGCTTGGATTATTTGGCCAAACCCGTCAAGCCGGCGGCGTTGCGGGCGCTGTTGAGTCGGCATCTGCCGTTGTAGGGCAAGTGTGTGCGGGGCGATTATTCAGGCAGATGCGCCATGCCGTCCGCATCGGTCATCGCCCGCTCCAACAGATCCGCCGGCAGGCTTTTGCTGGCACGCGCCCCGAGCAATCGGAGCTGCTCGGTGCGGCTGACCAGGTTGCCGCGTCCATCTGTCAGCTTGTTTCGCGCGGCGCTGTAAGCTTTATCCAATTGCTGTAGACGGTTGCCCACTTCATCCAGGTCTTGGATAAACAGCACGAACTTGTCGTACAACCAGCCAGCACGTTCGGCGATTTCACGGGCGTTCTGGCTTTGGCGCTCCTGCTTCCACAGGCTGTCGATCACCCGCAGCGTGGCCAATAACGTGGTGGGGCTGACGATGACGATATGCCGGTCGAAGGCCTCCTGAAACAGGTTCGGCTCAGCCTGCAGCGCGGCGGAAAAAGCCGCTTCGATCGGCACGAACAACAACACGAAATCCAGACTGTGCAGACCTTCCAGGCGCTTGTAGTCTTTGCTGGCCAAGCCTTTGACGTGATTGCGCAGGGACAGCACATGCTGTTTCAACGCCGCCTGGCCGATCACCTGATCTTCGGCCGCGACGAACTGCTGGTACGCGGTCAGGCTGACCTTGGAATCCACCACCACTTGCTTGTCACCGGGCAGCATGATCAGCACATCCGGTTGGAAGCGCTCGCCGTCCGGGCCTTTGAGGCTGACCTGGGTTTGGTATTCGCGGCCTTTCTCCAGGCCCGCGTGCTCCAGCACCCGCTCAAGAATCAGTTCGCCCCAGTTGCCCTGGGTTTTCTGGCCCTTCAGCGCACGGGTCAGGTTGGTGGCTTCGTCCGATAGACGTAGGTTCAGTTGCTGCAGGCGTTCGAGCTCCTTGGCCAGAGAGAAACGCTCGCGCGCTTCGTTCTGATAGCTTTCTTCCACACGTTTTTCGAAGGACTGAATGCGCTCTTTCAGCGGATCGAGCAACTGGCCCAGGCGTTCCTGGCTGGTCTCGGCGAAACGCTGCTCACGCTCATCGAAGATCTTGCCGGCCAACTCGGCGAACTGCGCACGCAACTCATCGCGCGAGCCCTGCAGATCGGCCAAGCGTTGCTGATGGCTGTCCTGTTGCTCGCGCAGTTCAGCGCTCAGCGCGGCCGCCAACGCATCGAGACGACGCAATTCGGCCTCCTTGGCGCTGCGGTCGAGGTTCCAGGCGTGGGCGGCATCGCGGGCATTGTCGCGGTCGATCTGCAACAGTTCGACTTCGCGGCGCAGCGCCGCCAGATCGGCCTGCTTGGCGGTGTTGGCCTGGCTCAGGTCGCTGATTTCATCGCGACTGGCATCCAGTTGCGCGGCGAGACCTTCCTGGGCCAACTGCGCGTTGGCCAAGCGTTCTTCGAGCACTTCCCAGCCGGCCATACGCGCGCTCAGTCGCCGCTGAAGCTGCCAGCACACTGCCAACAGCGGCACTGCGGCGCCTGCAAGGCCCAGGGCAATACTGGTCCAGTCAAAAGCCATCGCCATGTCTGCCATCACCGAAAAAGAGCAAGGTTAACCAAGCACAGGGTCAGAGGACAGCTCAGTCTTCGACCTGGCGCAATTCGCGCTGGGCCCGCACGTCGCCGGCACGGGCCGCCTGGCGCAGCAGATCATGGCCGATGCGACGGTCGCGGGCATTGCCGCACTCGCGGCACATCAATTGACCCAGACGGCTCTGAGCAGCGACTACACCTTCCCGGGCAGGCTGCTTGAGCAAGCGCCCGGCGAAATGTTTGACATTGGCGCTGTGCCCCAGGCGTGGGCTGTCGAGCAGCCACAGCGCGACTTTCAAGGAAAAACGCTTGGGTGCGGTAACAGTTTGGAGGGTATCGGTAACAGCAGGTGATACTGAGCGAAACTTCATAAAGCACTGTGGGACAGAACGGAAGGCGCGCCACTCTACTCTTTTTTTCGCACAGGTAAAGCTGAAAAAACCGTGCACGCCCGTGCTAGAGCAAGCGCTTGGGACAATCCACAGAAGCTGTGGATAACTCAGTGGACAACCCGCCCTCAACTGGCGCAAAGCCCCATGGAACGGGGCTCGCAGTCAAACTGACGATTTTTTCACCAATAAAAAAAAGCCAGATTTTTCATTGACTTAAATTTCCATTGCAGGCAAATGGCGGCTTTTGGCAGAAGTTGACAGCTTGGTTACACATGCCGCAACTAATGTGCACAAGTACCCAGGTGCCGGTTATATCGCCGAGACTTTTTAAGCGACAAGCGTCAGAAATGTTACCGCCCTATCCCATTAAGGACTTTTCAAATCCTCCCAGGCTGTCCACACTGCCGGACCTGCAATGCAACGCTGGGTGGGTCGATGAAGGGAATGCTGTTGTTCGCTGTGTTGTTACTGGCCATCTGCGCCATCTCCCTGGGCATCAATGCCGCCTTACCTTCTCCAGACGGAGCCTTGTTTGCCATCGCCATTCTGCTGTCAGCCACGTTCACTGCGGTTAGTTTGTGCATTGAGCTGGGAGATGGACGCATCAACGACATGAGCGACCTGGTTACGGTGGTAGAAACCGGCCAATCCTTGCGTCTGACCCTGGCCGCCTACGCGTTGGGCTGCTCCTTGGCGGCGGCCGCCACGGTGCTGGTCTATCGCGGCCTGCTTGGAGGCTGACTGATTTTTTTGGCGAACACACTTCCCTTACCTGTTTCAATCCGTTACTATCCGCGGCGTTAGTACCAAGCTGAAAGTCAATTCTGGTCGAACAAATCCCCTGAAAACACGGGATCGACCACCTCGATGGTTTCCAGGTATCACTTGCGACGACACCGCCTTTGAACAAGCAAAGGGTGCCGCGAAGTCTCAATACTCTGACCGAACCAACCTGCAAATTGATCAGGATCTTCACCCCGGGCCCAGAACCTTTGCCCTTGTCGTGTTGCCTGCCCTCCTAAGTACCTACCTGCCAGCCCAAGCGCGCCTTATTGAATAGCGCTTCAAACTGGCTGCTTTGTTCCAGTCGGGTTCTTCGTTTGATCAATGGTGATCAACGTCACTGGAACGTTTTAACGTTGCACGGTTCTTAACCGTGTCATTTGTAGGAACACCAATAATATGTCCACTCAAATCCATACTCAGGATGCCATTCGCACCCTTACCAACGCTTTTGCTCCAATGAACTGCCTGATCATGGCCGCTCGCAAAGGCTGCTTCAGCTTCACCCTGGTCAACGAACATGGCATCGCCCGTCATAGCGAACGCCTGTACCCCGATCAATACTCCAGCGCAGAACCGCTGCAGGCCGTGATCGAGCGTACCCGCCAGGCACTGGTTGCCTGATCGACCCGAGTCGCTGAAACACAAAAAACCCTGTTTAACCCACAGGGTTTTTTATTGCCCGAAATAAATGTTCTACCGATTTCGGTTAAGTTCAATTAGATATAAACGATATAACTAAATGAATAAGATGTTTTAAAAACAGTCCTTTACATCACGAATATGACACTACACTTCAACTCAAGCGGCATGATCCGCTTCCGGCGAGCCTGAGATCCGATCCACCGCTGCCAAGCCCCACTGTCTCAGGTCTCGCCTACCCTTTTTTATGGATTGAGACGCTTATGGGTATCGCTGCCAGCGAATTGTGTCGATATGTGATCCGGCCGACCTTGATGTACCTCGGCCGTCACGACCCGAACGCGGAGTCCCTGCTGCTGGGTATCGCTGCCAGCCAATCCGAATTGGGCTCTGCGTTGCATGATCGGCGCGGTCATGGCCTATACAGCATCACTGAACCGTGCCATCGCACCCTGTGGGACACCTACCTGGCGCTGGACCCGGACCGGGCCAGCCTGGTGCGCGGCTTGGCCAGCCAGCACGCGTTTCTCAGCGCTCCTCAGCTTGAACTCACCGTCAACCTGCGTTACGCCACTGCCATCGCTTGGCTTCTGGTGGAACAACATGCCGCCGCCCTGCCACCGCCCGGCGATGTTTTAGGCATGGCGCGCATCTGGAAAGAAATATTTCATCCTCAAGGGAGACTGCGAGATTTCACCCAAGCCTGGCAAACCTGTGTTTCGCCCAAGAAACACATGGCCTGTTGACCGGGCAATTTGCAAGATTCGGCAAAAAACGCGAATTTTGGTCGGATTGTCCTACAAAACCGCTCTATCTCCAGCATTACAGCCTGTAGCGCGTTGTGTAATTTATTGATACTTTCCGCAGCGGTGATCACCACGGAGTTCTAATAATGAAAAAAGTAATGCTCAAGACCACACTTAGCCTCGCCGTTGCCATGGCCTCCTCCCAACTGTTCGCAAGCGGTTTCGCACTCAACGAACAGAGTGTCAGCGGGATGGGTACGGGTTTCGCAGGTCGCTCGTCCACTGCCGATGATGCAAGCACTGTTTACGGCAACCCTGCCGGTATGGCTCGCCTGAATGGCCAGCAAATCACTGGCGGCGTAGCAGCCATTGATGCCTCCACCGATATCAGCGACGTCAGCGGCCGCTCTCGCGGCAGCAACAAAGGCGATATGGTGCCTTTTACTGCCGTGCCTTTCGGTTTCTACACCAATAAACTCAACGACCAGTGGGCTGTCGGTTTTGGCGTGTACGCACCGTTTGGCCTGGTGACCGACTACGAGAAAGGCTTCCAGGGCCGTAGCTTCGGCAGCAACAGCGAAGTGAAAGTCATCACTTTCCAACCGACTGTCAGCTACGCCTTCAATGATCGCGTTTCGGTCGGTTTCGGCCCGACCATCAACCGCATCGCCGGTACCCTGGAATCGGACCTGTCGTTCAACCCAGCGGCGCCAGACACCAACATCAAGATCAAAGGTGATGACACCGCGCTGGGCTTCAACGTCGGCGTACTGGTACAAGCCACCGACACCACTCGCGTGGGCCTGACCTACCACTCCAAAGTCAGCTACAAGCTGGACGGCCACACTGAGGTGAGCGCACCCGCCGCTACTTCGGGCCTGTTGCGTAGCAACCGCTACGACGCGTCCCTGAAGATCGACACCCCTGAGTCCTACGACCTGTCGGTGACTCAGGACCTGACCGACGCCTGGAAACTTTATGCCGGTGCCACCTGGACCCGCTGGAGCCGCCTGAAAGACATCACAGTCAAGAACGAAGGCGTCGTGGGTGGCGCAACGGGCGGCGCGCTGGCCCCCGCTCTGGTCGGCACCATCAAAGAAGAACAGAACTGGCACGATACCTGGGCCTACGCCCTGGGCACGTCGTATCAGTTGACCAAGCAGGTGGTACTGCGTACCGGCTTGACGTTCGACCAGTCGCCGACCAACAACACTGACCGTTCGCCGCGTATTCCTACCGGTGATCGCACCATCTTCAGCCTGGGCCTGGGTTACGAGGTCATGCCAAACATGACGGTCGACGTGGCCTACTCCTACCTGAAGGAAGAAGACGTCAAGATTGCGCGCTCCAACCAATTGGCCAGCTACAACGCCAAGTACGAAAACAGCGCCAATGGTTTCGGCCTGGGCATGACCTATCGCTTCTGATTTCACCGAGGCGTAAAAAAGCCCCGCTCTCCTGCAAAGGAGGCGGGGCTTTTCAATGGGTGTCGATCAGGGTTTGGAGGCCAGCGCCTGCTCCACCGCCTCGATCAGATCCGGACTGTCCGGCTTGGTCAGGCTGGAAAAATCGGCAATGACTTTGCCCTGACGGTCAACCACGTACTTGTAGAAATTCCACTTCGGCGCATTGCTCTGCTGCGCCAGCACTTTGAACAAATGCACCGCGTCCGGGCCTTTGACCTTCTGCGGTTCGGTCATGGTGAAGGTCACGCCGTAGTTGACGTAGCAGACCTTGGCCGTCTCTTCGCCGGTCTTGGCTTCCTGCTTGAAATCATCGGAGGGCACGCCGATCACTTCCAAGCCCTGGTCCTTGTAGCGTTGGTACAGTGCCTCAAGACCTTTGAACTGCGGGGCGAAACCACAGAAGCTCGCGGTATTGACGATCACCAGCGGCTTGCCGACAAAGCGCTGGCACAGATCGATGGTCTCCTTGGCGCGCAACTTCGGCAATTGCCCCTCCAGCAAGGGTGGGCAGTCGGCGGCCATCGCCACACCGCCAAAGGCCGCCATCAGCACGGGTACTGCAAACCAGCGCATCTGCATGGGGAAATATCCTTTTAAGAATTCAGGGATCGAACTTAACAGATCGACATGCCCAGTTGCATCAATGCCAGACCGCCGCGCTGCCAACCCCACCAGGCCAGCGCCAGCAGCAGCGCCGTGGCTGCTGCGCCGCCGAGCCAATACCAGGTCGAACTCATGCCACCTCCATCTGCGCCTGCAAACGCGCCACCGGCCGCTCGCGCACCGGCCAATTCAGGGCCGCGGCGAGCAGGCTCAATAGAATTGCCATCTGCCAGATCAAATCGTAGTTGCCGGTTCGATCATAGACCACCCCGCCCAACCACCCACCGAGGAATGAACCGAGTTGGTGGAACAGAAATACGATGCCACCGAGCATGGACAGGTTTCGTACACCAAACAGCGTCGCGACGGTGCCGTTGGTCAGCGGCACGGTGGACAGCCATAAGAAGCCCATGGCCATGCCGAACAGGTACGCCGACATCTCTGTGACCGGCGCCCACAGAAACAGAACGATCACCACCGCCCGCAGCAGGTACAAAGCCGTCAGCAGGCGCGGCTTGGACATGCGCCCGCCAAGCCAACCGGCGGTATAGGTGCCGAAAATATTGAACAGACCAATCAGCGCCAGCACCGTGGTGCCGACGGTTGCCGGCAGGTGCTGGTCCACCAGATAGGCCGGCAGGTGCACGCCGATAAATACCACTTGGAAACCGCACACAAAAAACCCAAAGGCCAGCAACCAGAACCCGGAGTGAGCGCAGGCTTCCTTGAGCGCTTCACCCAGGGTCTGCTGGCCGGCCATGACCGGCAGCGGCCGATCCTTGAGCATGCTGACCAGCGGCAGAATCAACGCCACCATCAAGCCCAGCGCCAACAATGCGGCGGACCAGCCCAACCAACCGATCAGGCCCAAGGTGCCCGGAACCATGGCGAACTGGCCGAACGACCCGGCAGCGCTGGCGATGCCCATGGCCATGCTGCGTTTTTCCGGAGCCACGGCGCGGCCCACCACCCCCAGGATCACCGAGAATGAAGTGCCCGACAGGCCCATTCCGATCAGCAAGCCCGCGCTTAACGACAGCGACCACGCTGAATCGGACATGCCCATCAGCACCAGGCCCGCCGCGTATAAAACACCGCCGACAAACACCGCTTTGGTGGCGCCGAAGCGGTCCGCCAACGCGCCGGTGAACGGCTGCGCCAGGCCCCAGATCAGGTTCTGCAAGGCGATGGCAAAGGCGAAGGTTTCACGGCCCCAGCCGAATTCGGTACTCATCGGCGCGAGAAACAGGCCGAACCCGTGCCGCACGCCCAACGATAACGCCAGGATCAGCGCACTCCCCAAAAGAACCCAGCCACTGGTGCGCCACATCGAGGTCATTTCTTATTCTCCGTTCGCGGGTATATACCCGCTTATCATCGAACAAACCCGCGTTCAGGCGAGTTCATCCAGCAAGGCCAACAGGGTTTCACGTTTTTGCGCGCCCAATTTATCGATCAGTTTCCGCTGTGCCGCTTCCCAGGCCGGCAACGCGGCGGCCAGGCGTGCTTCACCGGTTGCGGTGAGCTGCACCAGGCGATTGCGCAAATCATCGCCTTCCACCAGTTTGACCAGCCCTTCACCCTCCAGCACCCGTAGGTTGCGGCCCAGGGTACTGCGATCCAGCCCCATCGCATCGGCCAGGCTGGAGATACTCGGTTGATCCAGGCGTTGCAGGTTGCTCAACAAAGAATACTGGGCAACGTTGATCCCGAAGCCATCGAGGGCGCCGTCGTAATGCCTGCTGACGCCACGGGCGGCACGTCGCAGGTTGGTGCATAAACATTGGGAGGCAAGCATGGAACGTGTATATACCCGCGATTGAGCAAATGCAAGAAAGTGTTACAGCGCCAAGCCGACCAATACCACGACTTCCAGCAGCTCCAGCAGCGCACCGGCGGTGTCGCCGGTGGTGCCGCCGAGGCGATTGATCATCAATTGGCGCAGGCCTACAAAGGCGATAGCCGCCAGCAGCACCGCAACCCCGCCGCCGAACCCACCGATTAGCAGGCACGCCAGACCGCTGAGGATCAGCACCTGCTGCCCCACAGCCCTTGGTAAATGCTCCGACAATGCCTGACCCAAGCCGCCGGCACGCACATAACGCGTACTCAGGAACAACGCGAGCATCGACGCCCGGCCGATCAACGGCGCGAGGATCAATGCCGCGGTGTTGTGCTGTTCGATCAAGGCAACCAACGCGCTGAATTTGAGCAGCAACACCAGGCCCAACGTCACCACGGCAATCGGCCCACTGCGCGGATCTTTCATGATAGTGAGGGTGCGTTCGCGATCACCGAAGCCACCCAGCCAGGCGTCAGCGCTGTCCGCCAGACCGTCCAGGTGCAAGCCGCCGCTGAGCAAGACCCAGGCCGTCAGCAGCAGCGCCGCGTGCAGCAGCAACGGCGCGCCCGTCAATGCGATACTCAGCCCCCACAACAGCACACCGAACACCCCACCGACCGCCGGGTAAAACAGTAACGAGCGTCCCATTTCCTGCGGCTGCGGCATGCCTGGCAGGCGAATCGGCAGGCTGCTCAGAAATTGCAAGGCGATCCAGAACGGCAACATCGTCAGCTTCCTTCCCACAACGCGCCATCGGCGGCGACACGCAGGCTGAACAACCCACCGTGGCCGACTTCGACATTCAATAAGTGCTCACGAGGCAACCCCCTCGCGCGGGCCAGCAACAGACGCATCACCCCGCCATGACTGATCAACAGGACGCGCTCACCGGCATACGCCTGATGCAGGCGTGCGACAGCACCCAGAACCCGCTGGGAAAAATCCTCAACCGGCTCGCCCTCGGGCGGCGTGAAGCGGTAGGGATCGGCCCAGAAGCGTCCCAACCCCTCGGCATCTGTTTGCATCAACGCCGCTGCGCTCTGCCCTTCCCACGCGCCGAAGTGCAATTCCTGCAAATCTTTTTCCAGACTCACCGGCACATTGAGCCGGGCCCCCAGCTCGTCGGCAAACCGCGCGCAGCGTTGCAGGGGCGAACTGATCAGCCGGTCCCACGGGCCTTGTTGCGCCACGGCGGCGCGCATCTGCGCCCAACCGTTGGCGGTAAGCGCGTCGTCCAGGCTGCCGCGCAGGCCGCCGCCCAGCTCGGTTTCACCGTGGCGCAGCAGGTCCAGGTGCAAGGTCATGCCGGGCGATCTGCCACGGCGGCTTCGGCGAAGGTCGCCATCTGCCCGTGCAGCGCACAGGCCAAGCGCAGCAACGGCACCGCCAGCGCCGCGCCGCTGCCTTCGCCCAGGCGCAGGCCCATGTCCAGCAACGGTTGCGCGTCCAGGTGTTGCAGCACATGACGGTGGCCCGGCTCGGCGCCGCGATGGCCAAACAGCAGCCACGGGCGACTGGCCGGATTCAAACGCGTGGCCACCAATGCGGCGACGCTGCAGATAAACCCGTCCACCAGCACCACGATGCCGGCCTGGGCGCAGGCGAGGTAGGCGCCCACCAACGCGGCGATTTCAAAGCCGCCCAGGTTGAACAGCGTCTGCAACACATCGCCGCGCTCGGCAGCATGCCGTGCCAACGCACGCTCAATCACCGTTACCTTGTGACTGACGCCCTGGGCATTCAAGCCGGTGCCCGGACCGGTGAGGTCGCTGACTCGGCAATCAAGCAAGGCACAGGCCAGCGCGCTCGCCGCCGTGGTGTTGCCGATGCCCATTTCGCCGCCAATAAACAGCTGCGTGCCATGTTCCAATGCGCGCTGTGCGCTGTCACGTCCGGCCTGCAACGCCAACCGCCCCTGAGCGACGCTCATCGCCGGGCCGTCGACGAAGTTGGCCGTACCCGCGCCGATATTCAGGTGACGCACACCCGGCAGGTCCAGGGACGGTGTCACCGTGCCCAGGTCGACCACTTCCAGACGCGCCTCCAATTGCCGGGCAAGCACGCTGATGGCGGCCCCGCCACTGACAAAGTTGTGCAGCATCTGCCCGGTCACCGCCTGGGGAAACGCCGACACCCCTTCGGCCACCACGCCGTGATCGCCGGCAAAGATCGCGATCCACAGCTGATCCACCGCAGGCTTGACTCTCCCCTGCAAGCCGGCCAGTTGCACCGCCAACGCTTCCAGCTGGCCGAGGGAGCCGGCGGGTTTGGTCAATTGCTGCTGGCGTGCCAAGGCGTTTTCGTACGCCTCGGTGTCGACAGGCTTACAGGGGTTGAGCCACCAGGTGTCAGTCATAACGCAGTACCTTTCAATGTCAGGGGCAGTCCGGCGACCGTCAGCACCACGCGCTGACACCGCTCGGCCAAGGCTTGATGCAGCCAACCGGCTTCATCCACGTAGCGGCGAGTCAATTCGCCCAGCGGCACGACACCCAGACCGGTCTCGTTGCTGACAAAAATAATCTCCCCCGGCAGCGTGGCCAGGGTCTCCAGCAAGTGGTCGCGCTCCAGCGCCAGGCGCTGCGGATCTTCGAGCATCAGCAGGTTGGTCAGCCACAGGGTCAGGCAATCCACCAGCAGGCAGCGGTCGGCGGCGGCGTGTTCACGCAGCACCCGCGCCAGCTCGATCGGTTCTTCGATCAAGCCCCAGTGCCCCGGTCGACGCTGGCGATGCAAGGCCACCCGTGCGTTCATCTCGCCGTCCTGGGGTTGGCTGGTGGCGACATAAATGACCGGCAACGCCGTGTCCACCGCGAGCGTTTCCGCCAGGCGACTCTTGCCGGAGCGGGCGCCGCCGAGGATCAGTTGGTGCATGGGGCTACTCCACACAGGCTGCGCAATAAATCGGTATCCAAATGCTGCTCCACCAGATCCGCCAAACGCTCGATATCGCGCTCGCGCAGGGCGTGATAGTCCACCTCCTGCACATCCGCCAGCCCCGCCCAGCGCAACAGCGCGCTACATGCGGCCGGCGTTTCGAACAGGCCGTGCAGGTAGGTGCCGAGGATCTGCCCGTCGACACTGCGCGCGCCGTCATGGCGGCCGTCGTCCAGGCGCACGGCTGGGCTCGCCAGAGCCTGGCCGGACGTTACCCCCGCATGGATTTCATAACCGCTGACCTCGACGTCTTCCAGCAGCAAACGGCCGCGCACATTGCGCAATTGCTTCTCTTCCTCCAGGGTCGTGCTGAAGGCCAGCAGCCCCAGGCCATCGCTGGAACCGGATGGTCCTTCCAGACCCAGGGGGTCGTGCACCTGCTCGCCGAGCATCTGCAGGCCGCCGCAAATACCCAGCACCTTGCCGCCGTAGCGCAAGTGCCGCGCCACGGCACTGTCCCAGCCATTGGCGCGCAGGTAGGCGAGGTCGCTGCGTACGCTTTTAGAGCCCGGCAGGATAATCAGGTCGGCGGCCGGGATCGCTTGGCCCGGGCCGATAAATTGCAAGTCCACCTGGGGGTGCAGGCGCAGCGGGTCGAAATCCGTATGGTTGCTGATGCGCGGCAGCACCGGCACCACCACCTTGAGGACCTGGGCGGCTTTGTCGATCTGGCGCCGGTCGATGCCGTCTTCGGCCTCCAGGTGCAAATCCATCACATAGGGCAGAACCCCCACCACCGGCTTACCGGTGCGTGCCTCAAGCCAATCCAGGCCTGGCTGCAACAGCGCAATATCGCCGCGAAAGCGGTTGATGATGAAGCCCTTGACCCGCGCCTGCTCGCTGGGCGAGAGCAATTCCAAAGTGCCCACCAAGTGAGCGAACACACCGCCGCGATTGATATCGGCGATCAGCAGCACTGGGCAGTCCACCGCTTCAGCAAAGCCCATGTTGGCGATGTCGTTGGCGCGCAGGTTGATCTCCGCCGGGGATCCCGCCCCTTCGACCATGACCACTGGGTAGGCCGCGCTCAGTCGCGCATGGGAGGCCAGCACGGCCTGCATGGCGATGGCTTTGTAATCGTGATAGGCCACGGCGTTCATGCTGGTCACGGCGCGGCCATGGATGATCACCTGGGAGCCGGTGTCACTGTTGGGTTTGAGCAGCACCGGGTTCATGTCGGTGTGGGGCGCCAGCCGCGCGGCTTGGGCCTGCACGGCCTGGGCGCGGCCGATCTCGCCGCCTTCGGCGGTCACGGCGCTGTTGAGCGCCATGTTCTGCGGTTTGAACGGTGCAACGGCAACGCCCTGACGAATCAGCCAACGGCACAGCGCGGTTACCAGAGTACTTTTGCCGGCGTCGGAGGTGGTGCCTTGCACCATCAGCGTGCTCATGTGGCGTCCTTATAGGCGACCAGGGCTTCGTCGAGGCGCAGCCAATCGGCCTCGGTGTCCGGCAGGCCGAAGCGCAGGCTGCTGTTGTGAACGAACAAGCGCAGCAGGATGCCCCGCTGGGCCATGAACTCATGCATGCGTTCGGCATGCGGCGTGATCAGCCATTGGAACAGCGCGCAGCCGCCTTGTGGCTGGAACCCCCGCTGTTCAAGCAACGCATACAAACGCGCGCCGGCCTCCAGGCAACGCGCACGCTGGCGTGCCTGCCCTTCGGCATCGCGCAGGCAGACTTGGCCCAACACCCGCGTCGGCCCGCTGACCGCCCATGGCCCGACCTGATCGGCGAGCAGCTTGAGCAACTTACGGTCGGCCAGGACAAAGCCCAAGCGCACTCCAGCCAGGCCGAAAAACTTGCCGAACGAACGCAATACGATCAAGCCGACGAGATGGGCCTGACCCGCCAGGCTCAAATGCGGCGTGACATCCATAAAGGCTTCGTCCACCACCAGCCAGCCGCCCCGCTGGGCCAGGCGCGCGTGCCAGTCCAGCAAGCGTTGGGGGCTCAAGCTCAGGCCGGTGGGGTTGTTGGGGTTGACCACCACCAGCACGTCGAGGCCGTCGAGGAAAAAGTCCACTTCCTGCTCCTGGACCTCGCGCACCACATAACCGGCGCGGCGCCAGGCTTCGGCATGTTCGGCGTAGCACGGCGACACCACGCCGACTTTGCCGGCGCGGCGCAGACGCGGCAGCAACTGGATCGCGGCCTGGGAGCCAGGCACCGGCAACAGGTGGGGCGCGCCGTAATACTCGCTGGCGGCCTGCTCCAGGCCGTCGTCGGTTTCCGGCAGGCGTGCCCAGGCCCGCAGCGGGATTTCGGGGATCGGCCAAGGCCAGGGCGCGAGGCCGCTGGACAGGTCCAACCAATTGGCTTCGGCGATCCCATATTGAATGGATGCCTTACGCAGTCGCCCGCCATGTTCAAGCATAGAATTGCGCCCCCGCGCATAGGATCAGCAGCCACAACCATACGCCGCGCTGCACCAGTTGCCAGCCCCGCTCGATGGCGTCCGCATCCGCCGCCGGGCCTTCGCCCAGTGGCGGACGTTGGTGCAGTTCACCGTGATAGATCGCTGCACCGCCCAACTCGACGCCCAAGGCACCGGCACCGGACGCCATGACCGGGCCGGCGTTGGGGCTGTCCCAAGTCGGGCCCTGGGTGCGCCAGCATTTGAGGGCCAGGCCGGTTTTGCCGAGTACGGCGTAGGTCAACGCCACCAGACGCGCGGGAATGTAGTTGAGTACATCGTCGATTTTTGCCGCCGCCCAGCCGAACCGTTCGAAGCGTTCGTTGCGATAGCCCCACATGGCGTCCAGGGTATTGCTGAGGCGGTACAGCACCACACCGGGCACACCGGCGATCACAAACCAGAACAGCGCGGCAAACACCGCGTCGCTGCCGTTTTCCAGGACCGACTCAGTGGCGGCGCGGGCGACTTCGGTGCGGTCCAGTTCGCTGGTCTGGCGGCTTACCAGATAACTCACGCGTTTGCGCGCCTCATCAAGGTCATCCCCGCGCAATGCCTGGGCAACCGGCAACACATGCTCGCCGAGGCTGCGCATACCGAGGGCGCAGTACAGCGCGAGAATCTCCAGCACCCAACCGATATAGGGCGCCCACGATAAAGCGGTGGCCAGCAGCGTCAGCGGCACCACCGCGATAAACCAGGCGGTGACGCCATGGCTGCGCCAGCCGCGCCCGCCGCTGTTGAAACGCTGCTCGATGCGCCCGGCGAAATTGCCGAACGCCACCAGCGGATGCCAACGCTTGGGCTCGCCCAGCAGCGCATCCAGCGCCACGGCGGCGACACACAGCAAGGCCACACTCATCGACTCACTCCCCACACATTTTCATACAGCATGTCACTCAGCGGCCGAGGTTCGGCCCAGCCTTCGAGTTGCAACATCGGTGCCGGGTAAAACTCGGCCACCGGGCCCAGACATAACACCGCCAGCGGCTTGGCACCGGCAGGCAACCCCAACAGGTCGGCCAGGGCCTGGGGTTCGAACAACGAGACCCAGCCCATGCCCAGCCCTTCGACGCGGGCCGCCAGCCACAGGTTCTGGATCGCACAGGACAGCGACGCCATGTCCATCTCCGGCAGCGTACGGCGCCCGAAAATATGCCGCTCGCGATCGTCCATCAGCGCCGCCACCAGGACTTCGGCGCAGTCGTGGATGCCTTCGACCTTAAGCTTCATAAATTCGTCAGAGCGCTCGCCAAGCGCCTCGGCGGTGCGCACGCGCTCCTCTTCCACCAGTTGTTGAATTTGCCCACGCAAGACGCGGTCGCTGATGCGGATAAAGCGCCACGGCTGCATCAGGCCGACACTCGGCGCCTGATGCGCAGCCTGGAGCAGGCGCTGCAAGACCTCGCAAGCGACGCTGCCGCCGCTGAAGTGGCGCATATCGCGGCGTTCGGCGATGGCGCGGTAGACGGCGTCGCGGTCGGCCTGGGGGAAAGCGTTGTCGGTCATAGCCCTATCGGGGGCAAGCCCCCTCCCACAGTAGAGGGGGTTTCAGCTCGGTCCGGGGCAAACAAGGCGGCGACCGCCGTCGGATTCGATGGGAAATAGAAGTGTACGTAAGAGGCAGTCATCCGCCCCTGTCGGAAGACTGCCTCGGCACCGCGCCCACCGTTAGGGCTTTGGCCACGGGCAATCGGCTGCCACTCGGTACTGGTCAGGGAATGATGGTAGGTATGGCCGCGCAGCACGCCTTCGGGCAATTCGACGCTTTGCAGGGCCAGGGCGGCGAGTTTCTTCTGCATCACCGCATCGCCCTGCAACAGGCCCACCAGTTCGGCACGGTTGCCGTCGACATCGGTGAGCGAGTCCAGCAGGTAGAGCATGCCGCCGCACTCGGCGAGCAACGGTTTGCCGGCCGCGTGATGGGCGCGGATGGCGGCCAGCATCGTAGTGTTTTGCGCCAGGGCCTGGTGATGCAGCTCCGGATAGCCGCCGGGCAGGTAGAGGCTGTCGGCGTCGGGCAGTTCGCGGTCGTGGATCGGTGAGAAGAAGTGCAACTCGGCGCCCATAGCCCGTAGGAGGTCGAGGCTGGCGCCGTAGGTAAACGCGAAGGCTTCGTCGCGGGCCACCGCGATGCGCACACCGGCCAGCAGCGGTTCGGCTTCGATGATTGTCGGCGCGGCGAACGTGACCGGCGGCGGCACCGCCACTTCGCAACTGCTGCCCAAGGCTTGGGCGGCGGCGTCCAGGCGCAGGTCCAGGTCATTCAGCTCACTGGCCTGCACCAGGCCCAGGTGGCGGCTGGGCAACTCGATCCCGGTTTCGCGGGACAGCGCGCCATACCAGCGCAGGCCCTCGGTGAGGCTGCCTTCGAGCAGTTGCGCATGACGCAGCGTACCGACACGGTTGGCCAGCACCCCGGCGAACGGCAGGTCCGGCTGGTAACGCGCCAGGCCCAAGGCCAGGGCACCGAAGGTTTGGGCCATGGCGGTGCCGTCGATCACGCCCAGCACCGGCACGCCGAAATGCCGCGCCAAGTCGGCGCTGGAAGGCGTGCCGTCGAACAGGCCCATTACGCCTTCGATCAGAATCAGATCGGCCTCGCCGGCAGCTTCCCACAATAGACGGCGACTCTCCTGCTCGCCCACCATCCACATGTCCAGTTGATACACCGGCGCACCGCTGGCGCGCTCGTGGATCATCGGGTCCAGAAAGTCCGGGCCGCATTTGAACACCCGTACCTTGCGTCCCAGGTTGCGATGCAAGCGGGCCAGCGCGGCAGTGACGGTGGTTTTGCCCTGGCCGGACGCCGGTGCGGCGATCAGGACGGCCGGGCAATGACGAGGCTGATTCAAAGTTCGACGCCTTTCTGTGCCTTGATACCGGCCTGGAAAGCGTGCTTTAGCATGCCCATTTCGGTGACGGTGTCGCCCATCTCGATCATTTCGGGCTTGGCGCCACGGCCGGTGACCACCACATGCTGCATCGGTGGGCGGGCTTGCAGGTCGCCGAGCACTTGATCCAGATCGAGGTAGCCGTGCTTGAGGGCGATATTCAGTTCGTCCAGCACCACCAGGCCGATAGTCGGGTCTTGCAGCATCGCGCGGGACACAGCCCAGGCGGCTTCGGCGGCGGCGATGTCGCGTTGGCGGTCCTGGGTTTCCCAGGTGAAGCCTTCGCCCATGACATGAAAGCGCACTTGTTCGGGGAAGCGCCGGAAGAACAGCTCTTCGCCGGTGCTGTGGCGGCCCTTGATGAACTGCACCACACCGCACTGCATCCCGTGGCCCATGGCCCGGGCCAGCATGCCGAAGGCCGAGCTGCTCTTGCCTTTGCCGTTGCCGGTCAGCACCAGCAGCAAACCGCACTGATTGGGGGAATTGGCGATGCGCTCGTCGATCACGGCTTTTTTGCGCAGCATGCGCGCCAGGTGGCGTTCGTCGCGGTCGGGGGAATCGGTCATGGCAGCTCTCCGTTGGGGCTGGACAAAAACGGCGGGCAGGGAAAAACACAATCAGACAGCCAAGCATCGCCCACCGTGATGCTGTTGAATGATCCAGGCCGGTCTCCGGGCTCATAAGTGGACCGCTCCCGGCGAACCAGGAACAGACCGACGCTGCGCCTTCCCGTATCGCTGGGATACAGTGGCCAAAGGCAGCGTCTTGACTCATTTACCGTTGCGGGGGCAGCGCCGGGATCGCGGCCACACTGTGTACAAGTGCGCTCACTCACCGGCTTCCCTGTTTCACTCCGTCGACCCGTGGGTCACAGAGCACCTGAAACAAGCCGCGAAGGTTAGTGGGTTGGGGGTGGAGCGTCAATTAAAGCCGGCCTTGTTCTTGAACCATCGCACCCGCGCCCTCCTCTATCCCTACAGGTATCAAGGAGAACACCATGCATAAAACCAGACTCGCCTTACTGATCATGCTCGCCGGCAGCCTCGCCGCCTGCGGTGAAAGCTCCACGTTGCAGATCAGCGACGGCACGGGGCCATCGCCGCGTTTACCGCAACCGAACAAGACCCTGATCCCCACCGTCAACATCGCCCCGGCCATCGGCTGGCCCGACGGCGCCAAGCCCACGGCAGCGCCGGGCTTGCAGGTGAGCGCTTTTGCCGAAGGCCTGGATCACCCGCGCTGGCTGTACGTTTTGCCCAATGGCGACGTGCTGGTGGCGGAAACCAACGCGCCGCCCAAGCCGGATGACGCCAAAGGCATTCGTGGTTGGGTAATGGAAAAGGTCATGGACCGCGCTGGCGCCGGCGTACCCAGCCCGAACCGCATCACCCTGTTGCGCGATGCCGACCACGACGGTGTGGCGGAAACCCGCACGGTGTTCCTGGAAAATCTCAACTCGCCGTTCGGCATGACACTGGTGGGCAACGACCTCTATGTCGCCGATTCGGACAAGCTGCTGCGCTTTGCCTATCAACCGGGTGCCACTGCAATCAAGACCGCAGGCACCACGGTGGTCGAGCTGCCGGGCGGACCGCTGAACCACCACTGGACCAAAAACGTGACCGCCAGCCCGGACGGCAGCAAGCTGTACGTGAGCGTCGGCTCCAACAGCAACGTCGGTGAAAATGGCCTGGAGGCCGAACAAGGCCGCGCTGCGATCTGGGAAGTGGACCGCGCCAGCGGCCAGCACCGCATCTTCGCCTCAGGCTTGCGCAACCCCAACGGTATGGCCTGGGAACCCCAGAGCGGCAAACTGTGGACCGCAGTGAACGAACGCGACGAGATCGGCAGCGATTTGGTGCCGGATTACATCACGTCGGTCAAAGACGGCGCTTTCTATGGATGGCCCTTCAGCTTCTACGGCCAGCATGTGGATGAACGCGTCACGCCGCAGAACCCGGACCTGGTGGCCAAGGCCATTGCCCCGGACTATGCAGTGGGGCCCCATACCGCTTCCCTGGGCCTGACGTTTGCGCAAGGGAGCAAATTGCCAACCGCCTTCAGCAACGGCGCGTTTATCGGCCAGCACGGCTCGTGGAACCGCAAGCCACACAGTGGCTACAAAGTGATCTTCGTACCGTTCGAGGGTGGCCAGCCGAAAGGGCAACCGATGGATGTGCTGACCGGATTCCTCGATCAAGATGAAAAAGCCATGGGCCGGCCGGTGGGCGTGGTGATTGATCAGCAAGGCGATTTGCTGGTGGCCGATGATGTGGGGAACAAGGTGTGGCGGGTGTCGGCCGCTAAATAAACACCGCAAAAACCATGTGGGAGGGAATTGCTCCCTCCCACATTGGATTAAGGATTGCGTGCCAAATGCTCAGCCGGCAACACGCGCTTTGCGCTCAGGTAGGCATTCTGCCAATAGGCTTTGGACAAGGTGTCCAGCTTCACCGTACCGCCGGTTTGCGGTGCGTGTACAAAGCGGCCTTCACCCACGTAGATGCCGGCGTGACTGACTTGAGAGCCGCCGCCGGTGGCGAAGAACAACAGGTCGCCGGTCTGCAGGTTCTGCTCGCTCACATCTTGGGCACGCATCACGATCAGCTCACGGGTGGTGCGCGGCAACGAAATGCCGGCGGCATCGCGGAACACAAACCCGATCAGGCCACTGCAATCAAACCCAGAGTCCGGGGTGTTGCCGCCCCAGCGATAAGGCGTGCCGACCAGGCCGAGCGCGCGAAACAGCACGTCTTCGGCGGCAGGCGAGAAACTTTGCGTGGAATAGTTGAACACCGGCTTGGGCTTGACCGCGACGGGCGCGGGCTGTGGGCGGCTGGCGCAGGCGCTGATAAGCGCGGCGCAGAGGATAAGAATCAGGCGGGCCGAGGTCGACATGTGCAGAACAATCCTGGTCTGGATGCGGCTTTCGCTGCCGAACGCTGAAAACCAGAACGCGCAAGCAAAGCTCGCGCGTACCGATTACAACAATGTCCAGGGATTCTAGCGCTTACACGTCAAACTTCAAGTATCACTTTAACTTTACTTGCTGGCGGTAACGGTAGTCGGAGCCATCGCCAAGGCACGCTTGGCTTCGATGAAGGTTTTGCTCCAGTAGCTGTCGCCCAGATTGTCGACTCGAACACCGCCGCTGCGACGGCTGCTGGAGTGGATAAACTGGTTATCGCCCAAGTAGATACCGGCGTGGCTGACGCGCCCACGGCCACTGGTACTGAAGAAAAGCAGATCGCCGGGCTTGAGGTTGTTGCGCGCGACCAACGGTGCATTAACGTTGATCATTTCGCGCGTCGAACGCGGCAGATTCATCCCGGCCTCTTCACGAAACAGGTAGCCGATAAAGCCGCTGCAATCGAAACCGGCCTCGGAGGTACCGCCGAAACGGTAACGGGTACCGATCAGGGACATGCCGCGTTCAAGAATGCTGTCGGCCAGCACTGGGAGTTGATAAGGCTTGCTGCCGGAGAAGTCGGCCAGCTCTTTTTCGGTCGCCACTTCTTCCTCATAAACAGTGGAAGATTGCGCCGCGACGAATTTTGCCTGGTTTTGAACCTGTGGTTTTTGCTGTTCTGCCACTTGTTGAGGGTGGGACGCGCAACCAAACAACAGGGTAACGAGTGCGAGAGGCACGAGGGGTGCGAAGCGATTTAGCATGGGCACGACCGTGGCTGATAGATTTAGAAGCCGCGACTATGCCCTCTATCACATCGATTTGCAAATTCAATCGTGCCTTTTGTGACTTCCCGATTCGACCCTGACATCTAAGCCGTAATTCCATTTATCGACAAAAATGCGTAGCTCGCCGGGCTCAAACGCAGGTTTTCTGGCGCCTGAAAAGTGTCGAAACATTGAAAATCAACGTGTTACCAGCCCAAAGTCTCTTTGAGAAAAGGGATCGTCAATTTTCTTTGCGCCTGCAAGGAAGCTTGATCGAGCTGTTCAAGCAGATCGAACAATGCGCTCATGCTGCGAGTGCCACGGGTCAGGATGAAATGCCCGACCTCATCGGTGAGGTGCAGGCCGCGCCGGGAGGCTCGTAATTGAAGGGCGCGCAATTTGTCTTCGTCGGACAAGGGGCGCATCTGGAAGATCAACGCCAGGGTCAGGCGCGATTTAAGGTCCGCCAGCTTGACCGGCAATTCCCGCGGCGATGTGGAGGCCGCAATCAACAGGCGTCGGCCACTGTCACGCAGGCGGTTGAACAGATGGAACAGCGCTTCTTCCCAGTCAGCCTTGCCGGCGATGGCCTGCAGGTCGTCGAGGCAGACCAGCTCGTATTGCTCAAGGTGGTCGAAAATGCCGACGCCGCGATCCATCAACTCAGCCAACGGCAGGTACACCGCCGGTTCGCCCATCTGTTCGAAGCGCAGGCACGCGGCCTGCAACAGGTGGGTACGCCCCACGCCATGCTTGCCCCACAGATAGATCAGGCTTTCAGTCCACCCGGCGTCGGCTTCGCAGAGCCGCTCGACATAGCCGAGTGCAGCGGCGTTGGCGCCTGGGTAGTAATTGATGAAGGTGGCGTCGTCACGCAGACGCACACCCAAGGGCAGCTGAATCGGTTTCATGCTGACTGAACGGCTCCCATCGAACCGTTAGTGGCCTCTGTGAAAAGTTTGCGAAGTTTATACCCGTGACGTCGGGCGCACAATGCAGCAGACCTCAAGCAAAATCAAAGGTTTGCGTTAACTTGTTGGTTTTACGCGAATTGTTTGACGCCACGCCTGAATAAACAACAAACCCGGCGTTGCGCCGGGCTTGTGACACTGCGATTACAGGTCGGGGTCTTCGACCCCCGTGTAGACATCCGAATCCTTGTACAGATCATGCACATGGCGCACCAGCACCATGATCACTGCAGCCACCGGCAGGGCCAGCAGGATGCCGGTAAAACCGAACAACTCCCCGCCCGCCAGGATCGCAAAGATCACGGCCACCGGGTGCAGACCGATGCGATCCCCCACCAGCAGCGGCGTGAGCACCATGCCTTCCAGCGCCTGGCCGACCATAAACACTGCAACGATACCCAGCATCGGGTAAAGATCGCCGCCGAACTGAAACAGCCCCGCCACCAACGCCGCGCCGATCCCGATCACAAACCCCATGTACGGCACGATCGCGGCCAAACCGGCAATCAGCCCGATCAACAGGCCCAGCTCCAGGCCGATGGCCATCAACCCGGCGGCATAGATAACACCCAAGGCCAGCATCACCAGCAACTGGCCACGCACGAATGCGCCCAGCACTTCATGGCACTCTTCGGCCAGGGACACAATGCGCTCTTCGCGGTCACGCGGCAGCAGGCTGCGGATCTTGGCCATCATGATGTCCCAGTCGCGCAGCAGGTAAAACGCCACCACCGGGATCAGCACCAAGTTGGTCAACCAACCGATCAGCGCGAGCCCGGAAGCGGTGGCCTGGCTAAGCACCACACCGACGATATCGGTGGTCTGGCCCATGTGCTCACTGATGGCCGCCTTAACCTTGTCGAACTTCCAGAAGCCATCCGACAGCCCCAGTTTGGACTGAGCCCACGGCATCGCCGTGTGCTGCAGCCAGTCGAGCATTTGCGGCGCCAGCTCATACAATCGATACAACTGCTTGACCAGCATCGGCACCAGTACCAGGACCAGGGCCGTGACGATCAAGGTGAACAGCGCGAACACCGTTACCACGCCCAAGGTTCGCGAAAGTCCGGCCTTTTCCAGACGATCCACCACGGGATCGAATAGGTAGGCCAACAGCAACGCGACCAGGAACGGCGTCAGGATCGAATGCAGCAAGAACACAAAAACGCACAGCAGGACAATCCCGCCTAGCCACACCCAACGACGCGTATCCGCCATAAACCACTCCATCTGTTTGCTTCTATCTATATAAGGAAGAACGTTTACCAGCGAAAACGCAGTTGCGCCTGGGGTTCGGGGGCAGCGGCCGGTGGCGTTCCGTCGGTCACCGGCTGGGCTTCAGCCGCTGGAACCTCCTGCAACTTGGCCAGGTTCAACTGGGTACGCAATTGCTCGGCGCTGCCGTTCACGCGATACACAATGCGGTCGCCATCGACCAGCAGCGGTTGACCGCCAAACGGCTCAAGCAGATGCCCAAGCGTTGCGTAGCGCTCCAGATTCATGCCCTGCACTTCCAGCAACTGCTCGGTGCTGACGCCCGGCTTGACCGCAAAACGCGGCGCCAGCTTCTGGCTGACGGCCAACATCACCGCGTCCGCCAGCGCTGCGGTGTCGGTGCCCTCGGCGGTGCCTTGATCAGCCTTGTCGCCCATCCAAAGGCGCCATTTGGCCTGCCACTGATTACCTTCCTGACGCGCATGCACCGCCAGCAACGCGTCGGCGCCGTAGCGTTCGGACGCAGCCCGCAGCGGCGTGGAATCGGCGCTCTCCAGGTTCGGCGCGGTGGCCACCACTTGCTCTTCCAGATCGCCCAATGGCAGACGCAGCGGCAAGCCACGGTGTTGCGCCGCACGACGCAGCGCTTGGGCGACGGACTGGCCGTCGCCCACCAGGCTGCTGCCCTCGGTGGAATCGTTCAGCCACCAGCCCAGGATCGAGGGCCGATTGCTGCCCCAGATAGACAACCCGGCGTCACGCAATGCGCGATCGGTGCTCACCGGGTCGAAATCCACTTGCAGGCTTTCCGGCGGGCCGGCGTCGTAGCCATACTGGCTGATGATCTGCTGCGGGTCTTTGCGTACCGCCGCCAGGCCCTGACCTTCGGCGGCCTTGGCATCGCCGGTCAGGCGGATCACCAGGGTCTGCACCGCGCGCTGGGTGGCTTGGTCGCGCTCCTGGGGCGACTGGCTGCTGACCGGTTCAAGTACTTGATAAAGGCCGTTGAGGGTTTCGGCATGACTCGCCAGGCTGACCAACGACAAACAGCCCACAAAAAACACATTACACAGACGCATGAAAGATTCCCGAACGACAGATTTAGCGGCTGGAACAGACCGCGCGAACTCGGTTTCGCCTGGGCTGGGACCACGGCGACCGGTAAAACATTCACGGGGTCTCGGTAAGTTTTCGTACTGTCACAGTACTAGCGGGTTCAAGGCTATACCTTAATAGGCGCTGAAGCCGAGTCGATTAGCATTTTTTTAATCGCCTTTTTTAGCCGATATGGCCCTGCCCGTCGGCCCGAGGATGGCCGCTGCCCCTCAAGCCTGATAAAATCGCGCGCCTTCGCAGACCGTCAACGGCTGGGCCTTTTTACAAAAGCCCCCGCCCGCTCGGTCGTTACCCAGAAATCCCCCCTAAAGGCCTGGATCATGAGCAAGCAACCCTCCCTGAGCTACAAGGACGCCGGTGTAGACATCGACGCCGGTGAAGCATTGGTCGAACGCATCAAGAGCGTCGCCAAGCGCACTGCGCGCCCCGAAGTCATGGGCGGCCTGGGCGGTTTTGGCGCCCTCTGCGAGATCCCGGCCGGCTACAATCAGCCAGTCCTGGTGTCCGGCACCGACGGCGTGGGCACCAAGCTGCGCCTGGCCCTGAACCTGAACAAGCACGACAGCATCGGCATCGACCTGGTGGCCATGTGCGTCAACGACCTGGTGGTATGTGGCGCCGAGCCGCTGTTCTTCCTCGACTACTACGCCACCGGCAAGCTGAACGTGGACACCGCCGCACAAGTGGTTACCGGTATCGGCGCTGGCTGCGAACTGTCGGGTTGCTCCCTGGTAGGCGGCGAAACCGCTGAAATGCCCGGCATGTACGAAGGCGAAGACTACGACCTGGCCGGCTTCTGCGTCGGCGTTGTAGAAAAAGCCGACATCATCGACGGCTCCAAAGTGGCCGCTGGTGACGCCCTGCTCGCCCTGCCATCCTCCGGTCCGCACTCCAACGGCTACTCGCTGATCCGCAAAATCATCGAAGTGTCGGGTGCCGACATCGAAAACACCCAGCTCGACGGCAAGCCACTGACCGACCTGCTGATGGCGCCGACCCGCATCTACGTCAAGCCGTTGCTCAAGCTGATCAAGGACACCGGCGCCGTGAAGGCCATGGCCCACATCACCGGTGGCGGCCTGCTGGACAACATCCCGCGCGTCCTGCCAAAAGGCGCTCAGGCTATTGTCGACGTCGCCAGCTGGCAGCGTCCTGCGGTGTTCAATTGGTTGCAGGAACAAGGCAACGTCAACGAAACCGAAATGCACCGTGTGCTGAACTGCGGCGTGGGCATGGTCATCTGCGTGGCGCAGGAACATGTGGAAACCGCGCTGAACGTATTGCGCGAAGCCGGCGAGCAGCCTTGGGTCATCGGCCAGATCGCCACCGCTCCGGAAGGCGCGGCCCAGGTTGAACTGAAGAACCTTAAGGCGCACTGATGCCGGCAACCTGTGATGTCGTGGTGCTGCTCTCCGGCACCGGCAGTAACTTGCAGGCCCTGATCGACAGCACGCGCACCGGCGACAGCCCGGTGCGCATCGCTGCGGTGATCTCCAACCGCAGCGACGCCTATGGGCTGCAGCGCGCCAGGGACGCGGGAATCGAAACCCGCTCCCTGGATCACAAGGCGTTCGACGGCCGCGAGGCTTTTGATCGCGCCCTGGTGGAACTGATCGACGCCTTCGATCCCAAGCTCGTGGTACTGGCCGGTTTCATGCGCATCCTCAGCGCTGACTTCGTGCGTCATTACGCCGGGCGTCTGCTGAATATCCACCCTTCCCTGCTACCCAAATACAAGGGCATGCACACGCACCAACGTGCCATTGATGCCGGTGACCGCGAGCATGGCTGCAGCGTGCACTTCGTCACCGAGGAACTCGATGGCGGGCCTCTGGTCGTACAGGCAGTGGTTCCGGTAGAGTCGGATGACTCGGCGCAGACGCTTGCGCAACGGGTTCACACCCAGGAACACAGGATTTACCCGCTGGCGGTTCGCTGGTTTGCCGAGGGGCGGTTGATTCTCGGTGACCAGGGTGCATTATTGGACGGCCAGTTACTCGCGGCCAGCGGCCACTTGATTCGAACCTAGGAGATTTTATGCGTCGTGCCTTGCTCTTCGCTTTTGCGCTGTTCGCCTTGCCTGCGGTGCAAGCGGCAGACCTTCATCCCTTCTCCGTAAGCTACACCGCCGACTGGAAACAGTTGCCCATGAGTGGTTCGGCCGAACGCAGCCTGACCAAGAATAGCGACGGCACGTGGACCTTGAACTTCAAGGCTTCCATGATGATTGCCAGCCTGACCGAAACCAGCGTGATCCTGTTTGACAAGGACAGCCTGCAACCGAAGAGCTACACCTTCGAACGCGGCGGCCTGGGCAAAGCCAAGAAAATCAACCTGGACTTCGATCAGGCAGCCAAGAAAGTCACCGGTTTCGAAAACAAAGATGCCGTGAATGTACCCCTGCAAAGCGGCATGCTCGATAAGTCGACCTACCAGTTGGCCCTGCAGCGCGATGTCGCGGCCGGCAAAAAGAGCATGAGCTACAACGTGGTGGAAGGCACCGATGTCGACACCTACGACTTCCGCGTGATCGGCCCGGAAAAGGTCCAGACCAAGGTCGGCTCCATCGACGCCATCAAGGTCGAGCGGGTACGTGATCCGACGCAAAGCAAGCGCATCACACAGATGTGGTTTGCCAAGGACCAGGGCGGCATTCTGGTAGCCCTGCGCCAGGTCGAGACCGACGGCAAGGAATACAACATCATGCTGCAAGACGGCACCGTTGACGGTAACGCGGTCAAAGGCAGCTGATCGATCGATACGACTGAAAGCCTCGCGAATGCGGGGCTTTTTTTCGTCTGTTTTTCTCGCTCGCACAGGGTGCAGCAAGCCCTTTCACATGAAACTTTTGTCATCAAACCCACGGCTCTGCGGCGCAATGTCGCGGTTTACGGGGCCTGCAGCACTGTTGCGTTTCATGCAATGAATTGTTGCAGGCAAAAGCGGTTTACTTAGCAAGCTAACAAAACATATAACAAAGGCCTGCGACGACTTGCCGCAGATCCACCAGAGATTGGAGCAAGCAGATGACTGTAAAAGTAACTGAACGCGACGATGCACATATGTCCCATGAAGCGTTGGGCCATGGGATTCACATCTGGGATGTACACCAACAAGACCTGCTGGTCGGCATGTTTCATAACGAAAGCGACGCTCAGAACTATAAGAACGAGCTTGAAATGCTTGAGATGAGACGCCAGGCAGAAAGCGCCTGAAGCGCTGATAGTGCGCAGGCGCTGCGTCCACGACACGGAGCACCTGCGAAACAAAACCCCGCCTTCGAGCGGGGTTTTGCGTGGTCAAGACGGTACTTTTTAAATCACCGTAAGAAACCAGACACGTCTTACAAAAGTTGCATCTGCGTACTACGGGCTGCGTTGAAAACCCTGAACGGGCCCATTCCAGAGCCTCCCAAGCCCGCCTTCCCGCCTCCAAAGCGACACAATTGCCTTGAGACACCCCGCCCCAGCCAAGCGCGAATAAACGTGGGCGCCTATTCGAGTAACAAAAAATAGACATTTGATAATGGTTCTCGATACTATCGCGCCGCCTTCGACTCAGTACCCAGGATAAGGAATTCGACTCGATGTACGGAAACAGCATGACGCCTGAATCGTCCCTGCTCGCACGTTGGAGCGAAGCACTGGCCACTTCGCCCTTCCAGGCGAATCACATCACCCTCGAAGACCTTGCCGACACCTTGCAACCCGCCGCTGAACGTAGCTTCCAACGGCTGCTCCAGGCACTGCTGCGCGAAGCGCTGCTGGCTCCCGACACCTGTACCTACGACGATCATGGCCATTGCTGGCTGGTGTTGCCGGACCAGTCGCGCCTGTGCTTCGAGCATCTGCGTCCAGGCCGTATGGCCAGTTGGGACCTGCGCGGGCGCGTCGTGCATGTGCGCGAGGGTCAGCCGGCGCTCAAACTGCAATTCCCCTCGCAATTGCTGACGCTGCTCAACAGTACGCTTCAAACCCCTGCCGCGCCGGATGTACTGAATCGTCTGAACACTGAAATCGACGACAGCTTCGTGAACGACACGCTGTGCCTGGCCTTTCACGCGCATTGGACGCTGAAGCTTCAGGCCTCCATGCCAGCTGCCCACGCGGGCAACCTGCTCAGCTATCTCAAGCAGGACCCACAGGTCGCCAACCCGACCTGCGTGTTGGAGCAATGGGGCACGCTGGGCCATCCCTGGCACCCCAACTACAAAACTAAACTGGGCTTGAGCACCGAGCAGGTGATCGCGTTCTCGCCGGAGTTCGAAGCGCGCTTCCCGGTGTTGCTGTGCGCCTTGCACCGTCAATACGCACACGTTGAAACGCTGGCCGGTTCTGCGGATTACTGGCCGTGGTGGCAACAGCATTTTCCCCAGGCCGCCCGGGAATTGGCCGACGTGCTGACCGCGCAAGGCCTTGCACCCGCCGACTATCTACCGCTGCCCGCTCACCCCTGGCAGGCTCGCCAGGAGTTGCCACAGCTGTTCGCCAATGAGATCAGCGACCGGCTGCTGGTACTCACCGAGATTGTCGCGTTTACAGCCCACCCCACCATGTCTTTTCGCACCGTATTGCCGGACGGCCGCTGCGATGCACCGATGGTCAAGCTGCCAGTCTCGCTGCGCCTGACCAGCGTGCAGCGTACCGTTTCACCACGTTCGGCGCGTATGGGGCCGCGTATCAGCGAGCTATTGTTGAGCATTCTTTCTCGTGAGCCGGGTATCTCCAAGCGGCTTAGCATCGTACCGGAGCGAATCGGCGTGCACTTCAAGCCGCAACCGGCCAACGACGAACATTCCCGTCACCTCGCCGTGCTGTACCGCGATAACCCGCTGAGCCAGCTGCAATCGGGGGAAATGGCTGTGCCGGTCGGCAGCCTGTTCGCCCTCGACCAGCACGGCGAACCGCTGCTGCGACACTGGGTACGCCTGAGCCAGGGCCGGGACGATGCCCAAGGCATGCGCGCGTTTTTCCGTGATTACGCCGCGATCACGGTGCCGGCGCTGTTGGGCATGTACCTGCGCTACGGCGTCGCGTTCGAGGCCCATCAGCAGAATTCCTTTATGGTCATGAGCGACGACGGGCAACTGAGCCGCCTGTTGCTGCGCGACTTCGGCGATATCCGTATCGACCGCAAGACCTTGCATGCCCAGGGTCTGGACATTGAGCTGCACGACCCGAAAATGACCTTGTACGACGACGCCAGCTTTGTACGCGACAAGTTGCTGCACACGGTTTTCATGTGTCATTTGGGCGAGCTGGTACTGCTCAGCGCGCGTCATTTCGAAATGCCCGAGGCGCAGCTGTGGGATGAACTGTCAGCCCAGGTCAGCCAGTGTTTCGACGCGCTGCGCGACCAGGTCGAGCCCCAACGCTGGCGGACCGAACGCGCCGCACTGCTGGAGCAGGCATGGCCGGCCAAATCGTTTATGCGCATGCGCCTGTTGGAAAGTCACGCCGATATTGTCGGGCGGCTGCCCAACCCGCTGAGTGCCGCCGCCAATGAGCTCTGACCGTACGGCGTTGCGGTTGCTGGTGATGATTCAGTTGGTGTCGATGGGCGCCATGGAAATGAGCGGGCCTTTCTGGCCGTTGCAAATCCAGAAACTGCTCGGCGTTGCCAATGCTCATTACACTGGGCTGCTGTCAGCTCTGGTGTACGCCGGGCCGATGATGGCGGCGATGCTCCTGACACCGATGTGGGGCCGCCTGGGTGACCGCACCGGTCACAAGCCGATGATCCTGCGCGCACTACTGGCGCTGGCGGTGTGCCAGGCGCTGGCAGCGATCGCACAGGATCCTTGGTTGCTGGTGGCAATCAGGGTGGTGCAAGGCGCGTTGGCGGGCTTTATCGCAGCGGCCCAGGCCTACGCTCTGGCGTGCTGCGGCGACGGCGGACGCGGGCACATCCTCGCGCGGCTGCAATCGGCGACCGCCGTGGGTTCCCTGGCAGGCCCGGTATTGGGCGGCTGGCTGATGGACGTCTCGGGTTTCGCCCTGCTGTGCTACAGCGCCACTGCGGTCTGCCTGCTCTGCGCAGCGCTCAGCCTGTGGCTGCCCAGCGATGCACCGCGCGCACGACCGGCGCGCAACGCGACCCGCGCCGCGCTGCCCAAGGGCTGGCTCGGCGCGATGCTTGGCATCATCGTGTTGATCCAGGCAGCCAAAATGATGCCGCAGCCGTTCTACGCGCTGTACGTGGCCGATGTGCTGCACGCGCCGGCGTGGTTGATTGGCGCCAGCTATGCCGCCAGCGCGCTCACTCTGGCGCTTTCCGCGCCGCTGTGGGGTCGCCTGTTCGACCGGCACCCACCGACGCATACGCTGCGCATCATCGAATGGGTCACATGGGCCTGCGCCCTGACGCTGGCATTCACCGCCATGGCCAGCGAGTGGCTGGGGTTCCTCGCCAGTCGGCTGCTGTGGGGCGTATGGCAAGGCGCATTGCTGCCTGTCGCTTATACGTTGATCGCCAGCACCGTGCCCCCCAGCCAGCAAGGGTTTGCCCTTGGATTGGGTAATAGCGCCGCCAAGGCCGGCGCGCTATGTGGCGCGTTGATTGGCGGTATCGGCATGGGGATGGTGGGCCTGGCGCACAGCTTCTGGCTGGTCGCGCTCACCTATGCCGTGGCGGCCGTGGGCATCCGGGGGATCCGCGGGCTGGCGCGCGCGCCTGAGCCGTCCGATTTTTCTGTCAATACTTCTAATAACTCAAAGGCAAGGTCATGAGCAAAACACACTTGGCACTTCTACTGCCCTTCCTCGGCTCACTCAGCAATGCTGCCTGGGCCGATACCGCGGAGCAAACCCAGGAAGCTCCCACTAACCTGCAGTTGCAGGCAACCGTGGTCTCGGCCACGCGCAATGAAACCAGCATCGCGGCGATCCCGGGTTCGGTGCAGGTCATCGACGAAGCCCAGATCCGCCAGCAAACGGGCGCGGGGCGCCGGGTCGCGGACATCCTCGGGCAGTTGGTGCCGGGCATCGCCCCTTCCAGCGGCGGAATGAGTAACTTCGGCCAGACCCTGCGCGGGCGCAATACGCTGATCCTGATCGACGGCGTGTCCCAGAACGCCACGCGCGACAACTTCCGCCAGCTCAACAGCGTGGCGCCGGAGAGCATCGAGCGCATCGAAGTAATTTCCGGCGCCAGCAGTGTCTACGGTGCGGGTGCCTCCGGCGGCATCATCAACATCATCACCAAGCGCAACAAAGGTGAGGACCTGGCGTTCAGCAGCAAGATCGGCATGACCTCCGGCAACAATTTCAACCATAAAGGCTTTGCCTACGAGGCATTCCAGAGCGCCACCGGCCGCCAGGGCCCGGTGGATTGGTATGTGTCGGCCAATACCGTGCAACGCAACGACCAGTTCGACGGCAACGGCAAGCGCATCCCCCAGGACACGTCCCAGGGCAGCAACATGGACACCGACACCTACGACCTGCAAGGCCGTTTCGGCTACGAGTTGGATGACGATAAAAAGATCAGCCTGTCGCTGCAGGACTACAAGGACGAACAAGATACCCGCTACACCAAGAACCCACGCATCACCAGCGCTGCTGTTGCGGTCAAAGGCCTGGACCTGGACGACCAGCCGTCCACCCATAACCAGGCCGTCAACCTCAACTACACCGACCGGGACTTCTACGGTCAGGGCCTGCAGGTGGAAAGTTACTGGCGCCGCGCCGACGCGCTGTTCTTCCCGGACCTGTCTCGGGGCCGCGCCGGGGTGTCGGACAATAACAGCGTGCAGGACGTGTACGGCCTACGTGCCGCCATCGACACGCAAATGCCGGACATCGGCCGCGCCACCGGCAACCTGGTGTGGGGCGCGGATTACGATCACGAGACATCCCGCCAACGCGGTGACCAGTACCGGGTCAATGGCCTGACCTACACCAAGACCGGCACTACCTTCGAGTTGGGCCCGGACATCCAGACCACTACCAAAGCCATCTTCGGGCAGCTGTCCTACGACATTGATGACTGGACCCTACGCGGTGGTGTGCGCCGCGAATGGATCGAAAGCGACGTGGACGACAGCATCGCCTACGGGGAAATCGTGCAGACCGGCAATCGCGCGACGCTGCCGGGGGGCACCCTCAAGTATGACGACACCCTCTACAACCTGGGCGCGGTGTACCACCTGAGCGAAAACCAGGATGTGTTCGTCAATTTCAGCCAGGGGTTTTCCCTACCGGATATCCAGCGTTTTCTGCGTGACGTGAGCAGTCGATACGATATCCAGAACCTTAATGCCCAGGCGCTGAAAGTCGATAGCTACGAGCTGGGCTGGCGTGGCAATTGGGACAAGTGGCTGGCCAATGTCACCGCGTATGAAAACACCTCGGACGTCACACAGTTCTACGATGCCAACGACCGCGTGCTGCGCCTGGTCAGCCAGAAAGAACGCGTGCGCGGTATCGAAACCAGCCTGACGTATAACGTTACCGATGAGTGGTCAGTCGGCGGAACCTACGCCTACGCCAAGGGCGAGACGCGCCAGAACGGCCAATGGATCGACCTTCCGGCCACGCGCATCGCGCCAGCCAAGACTACCGCCTTTATTGGCTATGACCGCGGCGACTACAGCCTGCGCCTGCAAGGTATGCGCCTGGCCGACTACGACGTCGCGTTCAAGGACAATAACGGTCGCGATATCAAGGGCTATACGTTGGCCGATCTGCTGGGATCGGTGCGGTTGCCGGTGGGGCGCCTCGAAGGCGCGGTCTACAACCTGACTAATCGCAACTACCAGAACATGTTTGCTCAGGCAAATGCGCGCGCGCCCTATCCGAACGCAGAGGGGCGCACCTTCAGCTTGAGTTACGCCGTGGATTGGTGAGGGAAACTCCCCTCGTAGAAGCGCTTCAACAAGAAAAACAAACCCCGCCATTGAGCGGGGTTTGTTATTTGCAGCACGATGCGCCGCTTACCACATCAGGTCGTCAGGGATCTGGTAAGCCGCGTATGGATCATCCTCGTCCGGCACCTGGCTCTCGGTGAGGATATTGAGCTGTACGATGCGCTCGGGTGCGCGCTCCTGGATCTTCAACGCGGCCTCCCGTGGGATCACTTCGTAACCGCCGCCGTGATGCACGATCGCCAGGGAGCCGTTGCTCAGTTTGTTGCGCATCAACGTGTTGACTGACAGGCGCTTGACCTTTTTGTCATCCACGAAGTTGTAGTAGTCCTCGGTGGTCAGCTTGGGCAGACGCGAGGTTTCGATCAGTTGCTTGACCTGGGCCGCACGGGCCTTGGCCTCGGCTTTTTCCTGCTGCTGGCGGTTCAGTTCCTGGTCGCGCTTGATCTTTTCGGCCTTGGCCTCAAGGGCCAGGCGCGCCTGGGTGTCATCGGCTTCGGCCTGGCCTTTGTGGACCAGACGTTGCTGCTTCTGTTTCTCTTTGCCGACCTGCTTGGCCTGCTTTTGATTGACCAGACCTGCTTTGAGCAACTGGTCGCGAAGGGAAAGGCTCATGGTGCTTACTCACTTAGGCAACTGCTCAACCGCAGCTGGACACGTTCTTTTCCTGACGTTTGGCTTCGCCCCACAGGGCGTCCAACTCTTCGAGGGTGCAATCTTCCATGGGACGCTGGGTCTCGCGCAATGCCTGTTCGATAAATCGGAAGCGTCGTTCGAATTTGGCATTGGCGCCACGCAGCGCGGTTTCGGGGTCGACCTTAAGGTGACGGGCCAGGTTGACCGCCGCGAACAGCAGGTCGCCGACTTCATCGGCAATGGCCGCCGGGTCGTTATCGGCCATGGCTTCGAGGACTTCATCCAACTCTTCGCGCACGTTGTCCACCACCGGCAAGGCCGATGGCCAGTCGAAACCGACCTGGCTGGCGCGTTTCTGCAACTTGGCGGCACGGGACAGGGACGGCAAGGCGCTGGGCACATCGTCGAGCAGCGAAAGCTGCTGCGGTGCGTCGGACTTTTCCGCGCGCTCCTCGGCCTTGATCTGCTCCCAGCGTTCCTTGACGTGTTCTTCGCTGAGTCGCGGGACATCCAGCGGCGCATACAGATCGCCGGTCGGGAACACATGGGGGTGACGCCGAATCAGCTTGCGAGTAATGCTGTCGACCACCCCGGCAAATTCAAAGCGCCCTTCTTCCCGCGCCAGCTGGCTGTAATACACCACCTGAAAGAGCAAATCGCCGAGCTCGCCCTGCAAGTGATCGAAGTCGCCACGCTCGATGGCATCGGCCACCTCGTAGGCTTCTTCGAGGGTGTGCGGGACGATGCTCGCGTAGGTTTGCTTGATGTCCCACGGGCACCCGTATTGCGGGTCCCGCAGGCGATTCATCAGGTGCAGCAGGTCTTCGAGGCTGTACATCGGGCTACTCATGATGGCGTGCGATTACGCCGCGTCTCGATGATGTTCGGCAACTGGGAAATCCGCCCCAGCAACCGCCCCAGCGCATCCAGCCCGGGAATCTCGATGGTCAGTGACATCAACGCGGTGTTGTCCTCTTTATTCGAGCGGGTGTTGACCGCCAACACGTTGATCCGCTCGTTGAGCAACACTTGCGAGACGTCGCGCAGCAACCCCGAACGGTCGTAGGCGCGGATGATGATGTCCACCGGATAGGTGAGCACCGGTACCGGCCCCCAACTGACCTGAATGATGCGCTCCGGCTCACGCCCGGCCAGCTGCAACACCGAAGCGCAGTCCTGACGGTGAATGCTCACGCCACGACCCTGGGTGATGTAGCCGACGATGGCATCGCCCGGCAGCGGCTGGCAGCAACCGGCCATCTGCGTCATCAGGTTGCCCACGCCCTGGATCTGAATATCGCCGCGCTTGCCAGGTTTGTAGCCGGTGGCTTTGCGTGGGATCAGTTCCAGTTGTTCGTTGCCGCGCTCCGGCTCCACCAGTTGCTGGGCCAGGTTGACCAACTGCGCAAGGCGCAGGTCGCCGGCACCGAGGGCGGCGAACATGTCCTCGGCAATCTTCATATTGGCCTTTTCGGCCAGCTTGTCGAAGTCCACCTGGGGCAGCCCCAGGCGGGCCAGTTCGCGTTCGATCAGGGTCTTGCCGGCGGCGACGTTCTGGTCGCGGGCCTGCAGTTTGAACCAGTGGACGATCTTGGCCCGCGCCCGCGATGTGGTGATGTAACCCAGGTTCGGATTCAGCCAGTCGCGGCTGGGGGTGCCGTGTTTGCTGGTGATGATCTCGACCTGTTCACCGGTCTGCAGGCTGTAGTTGAGCGGCACGATGCGCCCGTTGATCTTGGCGCCCCGGCAGTTGTGGCCAATCTCGGTGTGCACGCGGTAAGCGAAGTCCAACGGCGTGGCACCCTTGGGCAAGTCGATGGCGTGGCCGTCCGGGGTAAAGATGTAGACCCGGTCCGGTTCGATATCGACCCGCAGTTGTTCGGCCAGGCCGCCGATGTCGCCGAGTTCTTCGTGCCATTCCAGCACTTGGCGCAGCCAGGAGATTTTCTCCTCGTACTGATTGGAGCCAGCCTTGACGTCGGTGCCCTTGTAGCGCCAGTGCGCACACACCCCCAGCTCTGCCTCTTCGTGCATGGCATGGGTGCGGATCTGCACTTCCAGGACCTTGCCCTCGGGGCCGATCACCGCAGTGTGCAGCGAGCGGTAGCCGTTTTCCTTGGGGTTGGCAATGTAGTCGTCGAATTCCTTGGGAATGTGCCGCCACAGGGTGTGGACGATGCCCAGCGCGGTGTAGCAGTCGCGCATTTCCGGCACCAGCACGCGCACCGCACGCACGTCGTAGATCTGGCTGAAAGCCAGGCCCTTGCGCTGCATTTTGCGCCAGATGGAATAGATGTGTTTGGCGCGGCCACTGATGTCAGCCTCGACCCCGGTGGCCTGCAGCTCGGAACGCAGTTGGTTCATCACATCGGTGATGAAGCGCTCGCGATCCAGCCTGCGCTCGTGCAAGAGCGTGGCGATCTGTTTGTATTGATCGGGCTCCAGGTAGCGAAAGGACAGGTCCTCCAACTCCCACTTGATATGGCCGATACCCAGGCGGTGCGCCAGGGGCGCGTAGATATCGAAGACCTCGCGGGCGACGCGGTTGCGTTTCTCGTCGTCGGCGTTCTTGACCGCACGGATCGCACAGGTGCGTTCGGCCAGCTTGATCAGGGCCACGCGCACATCGTCGACCATCGCCACCAGCATCTTGCGCAGGTTCTCGACCTGGCCCTGGGTACCCAGCACCATGGACTGCCGCGGGCTGAGGCTGGCGCTGATGGCGGCCATGCGCAGCACGCCGTCGATCAGTTTGGCCACCACTGCACCGAAGCGCTGGCTGACCGTTGGCAACGGAATATGCCCTTCGCGCACGCCGCGATAGAGCACGGCGGCGATCAGCGAATCCTGGTCCAGCTTGAGATCGGCGAGGATCTCGGCGATCTCAAGGCCGGTGCGAAAACTTGAAGTGCCTTCGGCCCACAGGTTCTTCGCCGCGTTGTCCTGTTGCTCAGACTCACGGGCGAACTCGCAGGCGGCCTTCAAGGCTTCACGGTCCAGTGCCGGATCGACACTGACCGCATGATCCAGCCATGCCTCGAGATTGATACTGCCGTCAGTGTTGATCGGCTGGTGTGCTCTCACCTGTACCATCTTGCTTACCTTCCCTACGACGCACCTTCGATGCGTCAAAAATCATCGCCAACCTGCTTTATCACTAAAGCTCACCCTGCAGATTCCCTGGCGGATCACGGCCCTGGAGAATGCAGGCCAGTCGGATTAAACGGGCATCCTAGCCCGCTTCAAATAACGCCATGGCCTCGACATGCGCTGTCTGCGGAAACATATCGAGGATCCCGGCACGTTTTAGCCGGTAGCCTTGCTTGACCAACTCAACCGTGTCCCGCGCCAGCGTCGCCGGGTTGCAGGACACATACACCAGACGCTTGGCCCCCAGGGTGGCGAGCTTGCGCACCACCTCCTGAGCACCGTCGCGAGGTGGGTCCAAGAGTACCGCAGAAAAGCCCTGCTTGGCCCATTCTGCGTCAGTCAAAGGCTGAGACAAATCGGCCTGAAAAAACCGCGCATTATGCAAATTGTTGCTGACGGCGTTGAGCGCCGCCCGGTCCACCATGGTCTGCACACCTTCTACCGCGACCACTTCACGCACCTGGCGCGCCAATGGCAAGGCGAAGTTGCCCAGACCGCAAAACAGATCCAGCACCCGCTCGTCGGGTTGCGGCGCCAGCCATTCCAGGGCCTGGGCCACCATCGCCTCATTGACCCCGGCGTTGACCTGAACAAAATCCCCTGGCCGATACGCCAGCTCCAGATCCCAGGCTTCCAAGCCAAATCCCAGGGTCAGATCGGGCTCCACCGGTGCCGGTTGCCCCTCCCCCTGGAGCCACAATTGAGCGTTATGGAACGCGCAGAATTCTTTCAACACCAGCAGGTCCGCTTCGGACAACGGCGCCATATGCCGCAACAACATAGCGATGGACGACCCGCTGAACAACTCCACATGCCCCAGGGCTTGAGGTTTGCTCAAGCGGCGCAGCATGTTCGGCAGGCGCTGCATGATCGGTTGCAAGGCCTGTACCAGCACCGGGCATTCATCGATGGCAACAATGTCCTGGCTGGCCACCGTGCGAAAACCCACTTCAAGGGTCTTGGCCTTGGCGTCCCAGCGCACGGCCACGCGGGCGCGGCGACGGTAGCCGAATTCCGGGCCACTCAACGGCGCCGCCCATTCCGATGGCTCGATACCGGCCACACGGGACAGTTGCTCGGCGAGCATGCGCTGTTTCAGGGCGAGTTGTTCGTCATGCGCCAGATGCTGCACGCTGCAGCCGCCGCAGCGGCCGAAATGCGCGCAAGGTGCAGGGCGGCGCAGTTCGCTGGCGCTGAACACCCGCTCGGTGCGAGCTTCGACCACTTTGCCGTGGGTGCCCAACACCCGCGCTTCGACCTCTTCACCGGCCAGGGCGCCATTGACGAACCAGGTGCGTCCTTCGAAGAACACGATACCGCGGCCGTCGTTGGCCAGGCGCTCAATGGTCAGGCGCTGTTTCTTGCCCACGGGAATTTGTGGGGCCCGGCTGCCGCCCGTCGGTTGGAAGCGCAGGCCTCTGTCGTGCTTGGCCATCAGTTGGGTTCGTCGAAAATGCCGGTCGACAGGTAACGGTCGCCTCGGTCACAGATGATCGCGACGATCACCGCGTTTTCGACTTCTTTCGACAGCCGCAGCATGCCGGCCACTGCACCGCCGGAGGAAACGCCGCAGAAGATGCCTTCTTCACGGGCCAGGCGGCGGGTGGTGTCTTCGGCTTCGCGCTGGGCCATGTCGATGATGCGATCGACCCGCGAGGCGTTGTAGATCTTCGGCAGATAGGCTTCTGGCCAGCGGCGAATGCCGGGGATGGCCGCGCCTTCCATCGGTTGCAGGCCGACGATCTGGATCGCCGGGTTCTGCTCCTTGAGGTAACGCGAGTTGCCCATGATGGTGCCGGTGGTGCCCATGGAACTGACGAAATGGGTGATGGTGCCCTGGGTCTGGCGCCAGATTTCCGGGCCGGTGCTGGTGTAGTGCGCCTCAGGGTTATCCCCGTTGGCGAACTGGTCGAGCACCAGGCCACGGCCTGCGGCGGCCATGCGCTCGGCGAGGTCGCGGGCACCTTCCATGCCTTCTTCCTGGGTCACCAGCACCAACTCGGCGCCATAGGCGGTCATTGCCGCCTTGCGCTCGGCGCTGCCGTTGTCGGGCATGATCAGGATCATTTTGTAACCCTTGATCGCGGCGGCCATGGCCAGGGCGATCCCGGTGTTGCCCGAGGTGGCTTCGATCAGGGTGTCACCCGGTTTGATCTGCCCGCGCAACTCGGCGCGGGTGATCATCGACAGCGCCGGGCGGTCTTTTACCGAGCCGGCCGGGTTGTTCCCTTCGAGCTTGAGCAACAGGGTATTGCTGGTTTCACCCGCCATGCGTTGCAAGCGGACCAGGGGCGTGTTGCCGACGCAATCGGCGATAGTGGGGTACTGCAAGGTCATGGCGTATTCGCAATCCAGACTGCGGGGCGCACATCATACCGGGAAAGGTCGGCGGGCCATATCACGCAAAGTGCGGTACTTATGGCTTATGGGAATAAGCGAGGGAAATGGGCAGCTGTGAGGGCCCTATTGGGGGCGGGCCCCTCCCACATGCGAGCGCATTTTCATGCTGCAACGCCCCTGCCTACTCCCAATGCCCGCCGCCATGATTCTTCTGGAAAACCTCGTCCCCCATCGCCGCAATCTGCCCGTCGATCAATGCTTCAAAAGGTTTGAGCAGCGGCTCGAAAGAAGTGGGTGCCTCCAGCACCTGCAATGCCTGCGCAATTGCTTCAACCGTCGACAAGGCTCCCGGCCCTGGCGCCTTGCGCAGCCGATAGCGCGACACACCGCCCTCGGCCAGCGACACCCGTGGCAACGCCGCCAACAACGGATTCAGGTGCAGCAATTTACGTGCTTTTCGCCAGGTGCCGTCGGGGACCACCAGCAACAGCGGTTGGTCGTCGGGCCCGTAGGCGTGCAATGGCTGGGCGTCGTCAGCGGGAAACAACAGCCGTGCCTGATAGCCGGGAGGGTTCAACAAGGTCGGCAGATCATCGAACACCTCGCCCACCACCAGTTGCGCATTGTTCAAACCTAATGCCGCCAGGCGCGCGGTATTGAGCGCATGGTTGACCTCGCTCGGATGCTGCAACAGCAACACCCGAGTGCGGCTATCCAGACGGGGAATCAGCGCACACAAGCAATGGGCGGCGGGCCTCAGGCAACGGGAACATTGGGGTCTGGACATGCTGGTATCAGGCCTGATTGAGCTGAGCTTTAAGTAAGTCGCGGAAAGTCTGGATCAACGGTTCGCGGCTGCGGCCCCGGCGCATGATCATCGAAAACGGTGCCTGATAACCAAAAGTGGCGGGCAACAATACCCGTAGATCGCCTTTGTCGGCCCAGGCCTGGGCGTAGTGTTCCGGCAGGTAACCGATATAGGCGCCGGACAGCACCAGGATCAACTGTGCCTCCATACTTTCCACGGTCGCCGCGCTGTGTTTAAAACCATGGCGCGCCAGTTCCGCCTGGCTCCAATAGCCGCGTCCAACCATGCGCTGCTGGGTAATCACCTGTTCCGGAATACGCCGCTCGCCGAACAGCGGATGCCGCGAGCTGCAATACAGCCAGTGCTGCTCGCGGTACAGCGGCATATAGATCAACCCGCTCATGCGATTGGAAAAGGCGCCAATCGCCAAGTCCAGGCGATTGTCCTGGACGCCTAGCTGCAATTCGTAGGGACTCATGACCGACAGATGCAGGTGCACCGCCGGGTGTTCCTGGCTGTAGGCGCCGATCACTTCAGCGAACGGCAGCGCCTTGTCGCTGACCGTGGAGTCCAGCACGCCGAGCTTGAGGGTACCGCGCAATTCCCCTTTGAGCGCGGCGGCGTACTGCTCGAAGCCTTCCAGCTCGGCCAGCAAGCGCAGGGTTTCCTGATGGAACAACTCGCCCTTGCTGGTCAGGCTGAAGCCGCCGCGCCCCCGATGACACAGCACCAGGCCGAGCGCCGATTCCAGCTGACTCATATAGGTGCTGATAGCCGATGTCGACAGGTTGAGTTCGTGCTGGGCATTGGCGAACCCCTGGTGTCGCACGACGCTGACGAAGATGCGCAGGAGTTTCAGGTCGGGCAAGGCGTTGGCCATGGTCGGCTCCGAGGGTTGAGAGCGGCAGTCTACCTGCCTGCTTTAGTTTAGAAAAATCTGAACTAAGTATTTGCCACAGCCGATTTGTCCGACGCCGCGCTTTTCGCAGAATCGGCCCCTGACAACCAAAACAACGATGAGGCACTCCCGTGGACAAGATTTTTCACCAACCACTGGGCGGCAATGAAATGCCGCGCTTTGCCGGCATCGCCACCATGATGCGCCTGCCCCACCTGCCAACGGCCAAGGGCCTGGACGCCGCGTTTATCGGGGTGCCCTTGGACATCGGCACCTCACTGCGCGCCGGCACCCGCTTTGGGCCCCGCGAAATCCGCGCCGAATCGGTAATGATCCGCCCTTACAACATGGCCACCGGCGCCGCACCGTTCGACTCGCTGTCGGTGGCGGACATCGGTGACGTGGCAATCAACACCTTCAACCTGCTGGATGCCGTGCGCATTATCGAAGAGGCGTATCACGAGATCCTCGAACACGACGTGATCCCCTTGACCCTGGGCGGCGACCACACTATTACCCTGCCGATCCTGCGGGCGATCCACAAGAAACACGGCAAGGTCGGACTGGTGCACATCGATGCCCACGCCGACGTCAACGACCATATGTTCGGCGAGAAAATCGCCCACGGCACCACGTTCCGCCGCGCGGTGGAAGAAGGTCTGCTCGATTGCGACCGCGTGGTGCAGATCGGTCTGCGCGCGCAGGGCTACACCGCCGAAGACTTCAACTGGAGCCGCAAGCAGGGCTTTCGCGTAGTCCAGGCCGAAGAATGCTGGCACCACTCTCTCGCCCCTCTGATGGCCGAAGTGCGGGAAAAAGTCGGCGGCGGCCCGGTGTATCTGAGCTTCGATATCGACGGCATCGACCCGGCCTGGGCACCCGGCACCGGCACCCCGGAAATCGGCGGGTTGACCACCATTCAGGCGATCGAAATCATCCGCGGTTGCCAGGGCCTGGACTTGGTGGGTTGCGACCTGGTGGAAGTGTCGCCGCCCTACGACACCACCGGAAATACCTCCCTGCTGGGCGCGAATCTGCTGTACGAAATGCTCTGCGTGCTGCCTGGCGTGGCGCACCGTTGATGAGCGCGCACGAGGTGCTGCAAGCGGCCGCCGACCTGGTGGCCGCGTTCGCACGCAATGACCGCGCCGCCTACTTCGACGCATTCACCGCCGATGCCAGCTTTGTGTTTTATACCCTGCCCGAGCCGTTGCTGAGTCGCGACGCGTACCAGACGTTGTGGGACAGCTGGCGCAGGGACGAAGGATTCGAGGTGCTGTCCTGCACGTCGAGTAATGCCCACGTCAGCCTGCACGGGGATGTGGCGATTTTTATGCATGACGTGGCCACCGAGTTGCGCATGCATGGGGAGCACTGCTCCAGCCAGGAACGCGAGACCATTGTGTTTATTCGGCAAGGGTCTGGCACACAACAAAAACAAGGCCTGTGGCTGGCCTGTCACGAACATTTGTCCGCTATGCCGGAAGGGCTGCCGCCCCCTTAGCCAATATGATCGGAGCTGATCATGAATAATAAAAACAACCAAAAAAGTATTCGCACCATAGAAACCAACGGGGTCGAACAGATCCCGGACCACGAGCGCACCGCCAGCCCCAAGGATCTGTTCCGACTGATCTTCGGCGGTGCCAATACCTTTGCCACCGCCGTTTTGGGCTCCTTCCCCGTACTGTTCGGCCTGTCATTCCAGGCCGGTGTGTGGGCGATTGTGCTGGGTGTGCTGGTGGGCGCGCTGATCCTGGCGCCCATGGGCCTGTTCGGGCCGCTCAACGGCACCAACAACGCAGTGTCGTCCGGCGCGCATTTCGGTGTGCATGGGCGGATTGTCGGCTCGTTTCTGTCATTGCTGACGGCGATTGCCTTCTTCTCCCTGTCGGTGTGGAGTTCGGGGGATGCACTGGTCGGCGGAGCGAAACGTCTGATCGGCCTGCCGGAAACCGACCTGACCCTGGGCCTGGCCTATGGCATGTTTGCCCTGCTGGTGCTGACGGTGTGCATCTATGGCTTTCGTTTCATGCTGTGGGTCAACCGTATTGCCGTGTGGGCGGCCAGCCTGCTGTTCCTGCTGGGCATCTTTGCCTTCGCACCGACCTTCGACAGCCATTTCGCCGGCAGCTTGGCCCTCGGCCAGAGCGGCTTCTGGGCGGCCTTTATCGGCGCGGCACTGGTGGCCATGAGCAACCCGATTTCCTTCGGTGCGTTCCTGGGGGACTGGTCGCGCTACATCCCGCGCGAGACGCCGAAACTGCGCATCATGCTGGCGGTGATCGCCGCGCAGATCGCCACGCTGATTCCGTTTCTGTTCGGCCTGGCCACCGCGACCATCGTGGCGGTCAAGGCGCCGGATTACATCGCGGCCAACAACTATGTCGGCGGCCTGCTGGCGGTGGCGCCGACGTGGTTCTTCTTGCCCGTGTGCCTGATCGCGGTGATCGGCGGCATGTCCACCGGCACCACCTCGCTGTATGGCACCGGCTTGGACATGTCCAGCGTATTCCCGCGCGTGCTCTCTCGGGTCAGGGCGACATTGCTGATCGGCGTGATGTCGATTGCCTTCATCTTTATCGGACGTTTCGCCGCCAACCTGGTGCAGAGCGTGTCGACCTTCGCCGTGCTGATCATCACCTGCACCACGCCGTGGATGGTGATGATGATCATCGGCCTGATCGTACGCCGCGGTTTCTATTGCCCGGATGACCTGCAAGTGTTCACCCGCGGCGAGACCGGCGGGCGTTACTGGTTCAGCCACGGCTGGAACTGGCGCGGTTTGGGGGCATGGATTCCCAGCGCGCTGGTGGGGTTGTGCTTCGTCAACCTGCCGGGGCAATTCGTCGGGCCGCTGGGCAACCAGGCCGACGGCATCGACATCAGCCTGCCGGTGACCCTGGGGCTGGCTTCGGTGGTGTACCTGACGCTGTTGCGGGTGTTCCCGGAGCCGGCGTCGGTGTATGGGCCGACCGAGTCGGCCAGGGCTTTGGCCACTACCCGCGTGCAAACCGCCTAAAACAATAATCGGAGACTCGCCGTCATGGCTTTGGATTTATTCGTCGTACTCATCTACGCCGCCGGCATGCTGGTGCTCGGCTATTACGGCATGCGCCGCGCCAAGACCCACGAAGATTACCTGGTGGCCGGCCGCAACCTGGGCCCGTCGCTGTACATGGGCACCATGGCCGCCACGGTACTGGGTGGCGCGTCCACCGTCGGCACGGTGCGCCTGGGTTATGTGCATGGTATCTCGGGCTTTTGGCTATGCGCGGCGCTGGGCATGGGGATCATTGCGCTGAATCTGTTTCTGGCCAAGCCGCTGCTCAAGCTCAAGATCTTCACCGTCACCCAGGTGTTGGAAAAACGCTACAACCCCATGGCGCGCCAAGCCAGCGCGGTGATCATGCTGGCGTATGCGCTGATGATCGGCGTCACCTCGATCCTGGCCATCGGCACCGTGCTGCAAGTGCTGTTCGGCCTGCCGTTCTGGGTGTCGGTGCTACTGGGCGGCGGCGTGGTGGTGGTGTATTCGACCATCGGCGGCATGTGGTCGCTGACCCTTACCGACATCGTGCAGTTCGTGATCAAGACCGTCGGCCTGATGTTTATCCTGCTGCCGATCTGCCTGTACCGCGTCGGTGGCTGGGATGAACTGGTGGCCAAGCTGCCTGCGTCGAGTTTTAGCTTCACCGCGATCGGCTGGGACACCATCATCACCTACTTCATGATCTACTTCTTCGGCATCTTGATCGGCCAGGACATCTGGCAGCGGGTGTTCACCGCCCGTGATGAAAAAGTCGCGCAGTATGCCGGAACCTTCGCCGGTTTCTACTGCGTGCTCTACGGGCTGGCCTGTGCATTGATCGGCATGGCGGCCCATGTGCTGATCCCGGACTTGGACAACGTCAACAACGCCTTCGCCGCTATCGTGAAACTGTCGCTGCCAGACGGCATTCGCGGCCTGGTGATCGCCGCAGCGCTGGCAGCGATGATGTCCACCGCCAGCGCCGGTTTGCTGGCGGCCTCGACAGTACTGACCGAAGACCTGCTGCCGCGCCTGCGCGGCGGCAAGCAGTCGAGCCTGAGCCTCAACCGCTTGTTCACCCTGCTGACCGGCGCGACAGTGCTGGGCATTGCGTTGGTGGTCAACGACGTAATCAGCGCTCTGACCCTGGCCTACAACCTGCTGGTAGGCGGTATGTTGATCCCGCTGATCGGCGCAATCTTCTGGAAACGCGCCAGCACACCCGGCGCGATCGCCTCCATGGCCCTGGGCTTTGTGACGGCGCTGGTGTTCATGCTCAAGGATGGCCTGGATGCGAACACACCGATCTACTACAGCCTGGCGGTGGGGCTGGTGAGCTTTGTCGCGGTGAGCCTGCTGTCGCGCAAGCCACAAGGCGTGACAGCTCGGGCGGTGTGAGACAAAGCGGTTTCTTCAGCGGGTGCGACGTCGGAGGTCGCACCCGCTTTTTTATTGGGCGTTCATGGCCAAAACCATAGGCGCTTTGGCTTGGATGATTTCCTGCACCAGAGAAGCCCACAGCAACCCCTGCGTGGTGCCCGCGGCATAGGTTCCGCCGGCGACGATGCGGTTGTGGGCGCAGCGGTACACGATGGATAGCTCTTCGAGATCATCACCCTCCAAGACCGACACAACGCAGTGCCGCCTACTCAGTGCGGCAGTTTGAGCCGGACTCAACTGCTGGGGCAGAAACCGGACCCCAGAGGCACCCAAGAGCGCCTCAAGTTCATCCCACAACGCAGTGGTCGCCTGCCCGTGTGCGAATCGTGCCAACGAAGGGTTGTCCGCCAGCAGCTTTTCGAACAGCTCAAGCCCTGCGCGGTGACACTCAACGGGCAAGCGGTGGTCGGGCTCTGGTTCCGCCGTCGGCTGCGTTGTTGACATGGGCCACGTATTGACGTGCTTAAGGCGGGTATCATCGCTGTGTCGTTCGGTTCCGTACACCGTGACCTGATAGTTGGCCAAGCGGAACATCACGGCTTGAAACAGGCTATTGATCCCCCTGCCGACGATCGACACACATGGCGCGGCGGCATCAGTTTGCACGGTCGGGATAGTGAAAGATTTGGCAAGGGACCGCTTGAGCAGGCCGCGCACGGCTATTAGGCTCTGCTGAACGCAGACGGCGTGGTCAAGGTCGCCATGGCAGGCATCGCTGGAGGTGGCTTGAATGGTGAAGGTCACCGGCTTGCGCCATGTATCGAGACTGCAGCCAAGCAGTTGAGCGCGCGAACGAAACTCACCCAATGTGACGGACCCGCAGCCCAGCACCAATTGAAGGTGTTCAGCCACTGCCAGGGCCTGGACCGCATCGTCGCTGAACACGTCTGGCTCGACGACGCAAACCAGACGGGCGTGTGGGTGCAGACACTCAATCAACGCCCCATCGATGCGGGGCATGGTTTCGTCATTCCGGGTCGGGCATAGGGCGACAGCATGGGCCCCCGTCAGCGCTTCGAACCGGTCCACCGCAAATGTCACTCTGCTGTCGGTGGTCTCTTGGGACTGATACTCACCCAGCACCTTGATTCGCACATGGGGGTCACGCTCAAGCAACAATCTGACAAGCGCCTTGCCCACATTCCCGTAGCCAACTACGCCCACTTCAGAGGGCAAGGCCCCCTCGCCAAGCGTCAGCCAACGCACCATATACGCCGCCACATGGGGCGCGTTGACGCCCGGGGTATTGATTACTCGAATATCGTTCGCTTCGCACAAGTCCAGTCGTACTTTATCCAGGCTCGTGCCTCTACGAATCAGACACAGATCGCCAAATGGGTGGGCTGAGCGCCACCGCTCAATGATTTCGGCATCGATGACTTGGTCCGCGATAATCAACGCGGACGGCCGCAACAGTGCGATATGCAACAGCAGTGTCTGCTTGGTCAGGGTGGGGGGAAGAAACACGACGTTGCCGGGGGCGTCGGCCCTCCAGCGTCTAGAGACAGGGGCGATGTGTAAAACCGTGTCGAGGGTGGCGATCAGTGAAGCGGCGACGGGCGGGACACATGAGAGCGTCATGGGCTTATCTCCAGCAGATTCATGTAGGCGCTGGAGATTTTTTCTACGCTGATTTTTCGGATTAACTAAGCCAGCCGAATCTGACAAACAAGTAGTCCGATTCCGATGCTCAGAGACGAACGTGTGACACAGGGCATGCTAAGACACCTGTGGTGGCAGACTTGCCCTAGCAAGCCTGCTACTACAGTTGCGAAATCCTCAATGTTCCCTCAATCGCGGCTCACCGGCGACGTGGGCGACGCTGTTCGTCATCCGTGCGAATCGGCACCGGCTGCAGCGGTGGCTCGATCAAGCCCAGGGCGACGCCGAGATCATGGAGCCAGTTTTGAATTTTCTCTTTCATGGTGGTGCCCCCTTTGAGGGTAATGCGGATCGGCGGAAGCTGAATTGCCCTACATAAAATATCGCCGCTTCCTACTGATAATAGCCCTAAGTACTACGTATTGCTTGCGGCAAAGCACAACGAACTATTACCGAATAGGTCTGAATCCTGACGGATCGCTCAAGCGATGGCGCGGGTGTCTGACAGCAACTCGGCCTTGCCTGTTTGCTGCAGGTCTATCCATGCGTTGAGGTTAGCGCCGAGCATACCCTTTCGCCACATCAACCAGGTGGTCGCAGTGGCAAATTGCCCTATCAGCGGATGAACGGACACACTGTCCCTGCCCGGCAGGCTGGCAAGCATGGATTCGGACATCAACGCCACTCCCGAACCGGCAATCACACAGGCGAGCATGCCCTGATACGACTCGATCTCAATAGCGCGCCCCATGGCCACACGATCCTGGGCAAACCAGCTTTCCAGACGCGCGCGATAAGCGCAGCTGCGGCGAAAGGTGAACACTGCGCGACCAGCCACGTCCTGAGGCCCGCGCACTGGCGCATGGTCCGCTTCACAGATCAGCACCAAGCGCTCTTCACACAACGGGATGCCATCCAAAGAGGCGATGGTCAGCGGGCCATCCACCAAGGCCGCGTCAAGGCGCCCGGTGATCAGGCCTTCAAGCAATTCGCCGCTGGGCGCCGACTGCACCTGCAAGTTCACCTGCGGATAAGCCTTGTGATAACGCGCCAGCAAGGTCGGCAGGTGAATCGCCGCGGTGCTGTACATGCTGCCCAGCACAAAATCCCCAGCCGGCTGGCCGCCTTGCACCGCGCCGTGGGCTTCGTCATGCAAGGCCAACAGGCGCGTGCTGTAGTCCAGCAGCACCTTGCCTGCCGGGGACAACTGCAAGCGTTGACGTTCGCGCACGAACAATTCGACGCCGAGCTGTTCCTCCATCTGCTTGAGGCGTGTCGACAGGTTCGACGGCACGCGGTGCAGGCGCTCGGCCGCGCGAGTGATGGAGCCCTCTTCGGCCACCGCCTGGAAGATGCGCAATTGACTGAACTCCATACCTTTCTCCAAAACTGAACAAGTTGCTCACTATTATTCATTTTTGCAGAAAGTCAATGCACCTTAGGCTGACCGTCATACGTTTCTTGCAGGAACCCCTGACCATGTCGCCGTTAATCCGCTTACTCGCCAGCTTCATCGCCTTGATGATGGCTATGGGCATTGGCCGTTTCGCGCTCACTCCGCAACTGCCCCACCTACTGAATGAAGGCCAGATCAATCTGACCGACGCCGGCCTGATCGCGGCCGCCAACTACCTGGGCTATTTCGTCGGCGCGGTGGATTCGATGTTCGCCCGCAGCCATCAGCATATTCGCGGCCGTCTGTACGGCGGCTTATGGCTGTGTGTGCTGCTGACCGTGGCCTCATCTTGGGCCCATGGCTTTTGGGCGCATTTGTTACTCCGATTCGGCACGGGAGTGGCGAGCGCGTGGGCGTTGGTGATGATCACCAGCCTGAGCCAGCCCCTGGCGCTTGCCGCCGGCCGCCCGCGCTTGGGGGCACTGGTATTTGCCGGACCGGGGCTGGGAATTCTGCTGACGGGGGTGCTGGCACTGGTCGCCAACCAAGTGGGGCAAAGTAGCGCAACACTGTGGCGGGTGTATGGCGGCGTGGCATTGGTGATGCTGCTGGCGATTCTGCCGTTCCTGCCGCCGGTCAAGGCAACCGCCGCGCCAGGGGCCGAAGTCAGCGCTGGCCGCAATGGCAGCATCACGCATCTGTGCTGGGTTTACGTGCTGTACGGCGTGGGCTACATCATCCCGGCGACCTTTCTGTCGCAAATGGCCAGTGCACAATTGAAGGGCGCCTGGCAGGCCGATCTGTTCTGGCCCTGCTTTGGCCTGGCATCGGCCCTTGGCGTGGTGGCCGCGAGCCTGCGCCGCACGGATGCGCACACTACCCGCCGTTGGCTGATGACGACCTTGTGGCTGCAAGCGGCCGGGGTGTTCGCCTGCCTGCTGGGCAATGGCTGGGGCCTGGCCTTGGGCGTGCTGCTGTGCGGCGGGCCGTTCCTGGCCTGCATGCAGCTGGTGATGGCGCGTCTGCGAGAGATCGCGCCCCACGGCTACCAGCGCAACACTGGGCTGCTCACCGCCAGCTTCGCCATCGGGCAATTGAGCGGCCCGTTGCTGGCCTCGATCAGCAGCCATGTGAGCGGCGGTTTGCAGCCAGCGTTGGTAATCGCCGGTGCAGGTCTGTTAGTGGCGGGCGGGATCGTCCTCAGCTCGCAACCAACGGCACCGGCACGCGACCCTGCTCGCGTCGCGCCAGCACCAGAAAGAACAGGCCGCCCAGCAAACATCCAGTGAACCAAGCGAAGTTGGCCAGGCCCTGCAATGCCGGGGTGAAGGTGATCGCAACGCCCACCAGCGTGGCGGGCACCAAGGCCTTGACGGCTGTCCAGTTCACACCTCCGTCGAAGTAATAGCGCCCGCTCGGGCTGTCATCGAACAGCGCATCCACATCGATCCGTTGTTTTTTGATCAGGTAGAAGTCCACCAGCAGGATGCCGAACAGCGGCCCGATGAACGCCGCGAGAATATCCAGGGTGTAGTGGATCATCAGCGGGTTATTGAACAGGTTCCACGGGGTGATGAAGATCGAGGCCACCGCCGCGATCATGCCCCCGGCGCGCCAGCTGATTTTGCTCGGCGCGACGTTGGCGAAGTCGAACGCCGGGGACACGAAGTTGGCGACGATATTGATGCCGATGGTGGCGGTTACAAATGCAAAGGCACCGAGCAGAACAGCCATGCTGTTATCGATCCGCGAGACGGTGGCTATGGGGTCATGCAGCATCTCGCCAAACACCGGTAAGGTGCCTGAAACAATCACCACGGTGACCAGGGAAAACGCCAGAAAATTCACCGGCAGGCCCCAGAAATTACCGCGTCGCACGTCCTGCATGCTGCGGCAGTAGCGGCTGAAATCGCCGAAATTCAGGGTGGGCCCAGAAAAGTACGACACCACCAACGCCGTGGCGACGATCACCTGGCCAAACGCCTGCCAACCCGACAGGGATTTTTCCGCCAGGGTGAAACTGATATTCGCCCAACCCGCCTTCCACACAATCCAGCCGGCCAGGATAAACATCACGGCGTACACCACAGGGCCCGCCCAATCGATAAAACGGCGAATGGATTCCATCCCGGCCCAGAACACGGCGGCTTGCAGTACCCATAGGCTGAAAAAACCAAACCAGCCCAGGTAGGAGAGGCCCGCGAAATGCAGCTCGGCATAGACCGCCATTTGTGGGAAGAATCGCAGTACCACGATGATCAAGGCACTCGACGCCAAGTAGGTCTGAATGCCGTACCACGCCACGGCGATCAGGCCGCGAATCACCGCGGGAATATTCGCACCGAACACCCCGAACGCCAGCCGGCAGATCACCGGGTAAGGCACTGCCGCTTGCTGGCTGGGCTTGGCCACCAGATTGGCGATCAATTGCACGATACAGATGCCGGCGAGCAAGGCGATCAACACCTGCCAACTGGCCAGCCCCAGCGCGAACAGGCTGGCGGCGAACACGTAGCCGCCGACGCTGTGCACGTCACTCATCCAGAAGGCGAAGATGTTGTACCAGGTCCACTTTTGCGGGAGTGGACCAAGGTCCTGGTTGTATAGGCGTGGGCTGTAGCCGTTGGGCAATTGTTCGGTCATCGCTGGCTCCTCGTCATACCGGCCTGCGCTGCCGTAGCGGGTGCATACGGGAGGCGGCATGGTTTGTATACGAGATCATCAGCAGAATACGTGCCAATGGCACACAATCCCTGTGGTACAGCACTCCAAGAGGATCAGCGAACCTTAGTCAGCGACACTTCGCTCAGCAACGGTGCAGATTTATCCTGTACACAATCATCGGTGCACCCGATGTGCACACACGTAACCCACCGTGCAGCAGGCCGCCGTGAGGAAGGTGCCCCAAGCCATGTCCATCACTGCCAGTTGAGCGGACCAACCCTGCAACGTGGCCCAGTTGCTCAGATCATAGGTGCCATACGCCACCAGGCCCAACAACGCGCCCAGGCGCGCCGCGCGCTGCCAACTGACACTGGGCAGCACCACGAACACCACGCAGCCGAGCACATACAAGAGATAGAAGAGCACTGCGGGCAACAGCCGAGGTTGATCGAGCATCAGAGGGCCCAGCAGGGATTTGTAGGTGGGGCCCATAAGGACGCCGAGCCAGAGGCCGTCCAGAATCAAAAAGGCGAGCAACGTGCCCAGGTAGGCAAACAGGGTTTTCTTGGTCATGGAAACAGCCTCTGTAGGCGCCAATCAGCGCCTACAGAAGAGCAAAACACCCTCAGCTTAGTTCAATGCGATCGGCATGAATCACGATCTGGCCCTGTTTGTAGAGCGCGCCGATGGCTTTCTTGAAGTTGCCTTTGCTCACGCCGAATAAGTTGCTGATCACCGTCGGGTCGCTTTTATCGCTGACCGGCAAGGTGCCGTTGTTTTCGCGCAACTTGGCGAGGATCTTCGAGTTCAGGCTGGAGGCTGCTTCCTGACCGACCGGTTGCAGGCTCAGGCTGATGTTGCCGTCGGCGCGGATCTCCTTGATAAAGCCTTTCTCTTCCTTGCCGGGTCGCAGGAATTTGAACACTTCGTTCTTGTGGATCAAGCCCCAGTGCTTGTTGTTGATGATCGCCTTGAAACCCATATCGGTGGCTTCGGCCACCAGCAGATCGACTTCCTGGCCCACCTGGTAGTTGGCGGGTGTCTTGTCCAGGTAACGGTCGAGGCGCGCGGTGGCGGTGATGCGCTTGGTGTGCTTGTCGAGATAGACATGCACCACGCAATACTCACCCGCGCTCAACTGACGCTTTTCTTCCGAGTAAGGCAGCAACAAATCTTTGGGCAGCCCCCAATCGAGGAATACACCAATGCTGTTGACTTCCACTACTTTCAAACTGGCGAACTCGCCCACTTGAACTTTGGGCTTTTCAGTTGTAGCGATAAGTTTGTCATCGCTGTCCAGATAAATAAAAACGTTAAGCCAGTCTTCATCTTCACTGGGAATATCTTTGGGGATATACCGATTAGGCAAGAGGATTTCACCGTCTTGCGCACCATCGAGGTACAAACCAAAGTTAGTGTGTTTAACCACTTGCAAGCTGTTGTAGCGCCCGACTAAAGCCATTTCCAAACCCCTCGTTACGTGGGCGGCATTCTACCCGAGTTGTGCGCGCCACGCGCGCACGCCTGAAAAATCCAGGGGTTGCGTGGCTTTCTACTGGCCCTGCCCCGCTCGTCAGATCATCCCGATGAATTTTGCCCGGAGCGCCAGGCCAGTCGTTCCAGGGCTTTCCAGTTAAAACAGTAAGTTAGCGGGTTATTCATCGGCCCAACTTTGCCTATTCTCAACCTGGCGATTTATTCTCAAGGGATATTTACCAAGCAATTGTCAAGTATTTCATGTACGATGCCTGGCCAAGTTAATTCTCTACAGGTTAGTGGCCGCCATGCGTGTAAAAGCATCCAACAGCAAAGCAAAGCCAGCTCCCGCCGTTGAAACCAGCGAATCGATCAACAGCCAGATTGCTGCGTTCCTTAAATCCGGTGGCGAAATCCAGCAAATTGCCAAGGGCGTAAGCGGCCAGACTTTCGGCCCGTCCAAGCAGATCAGCCTGGGCAAGAAGTAACACTCCCGCAACACACCTGGTCCCTAAGCGCCTTGCCTTCAAGGCGCTAGGACTAGCGTCAGTACCACCCTCCCATTGCATTCAATAGCACCCTAATCGACGAACGGGCCTCACCGACCGCTATTCGCCGGTATCCTTGCACGCGTCTAGCGCGGGCATCTGCCCGATTTTTCCGTCACTGCTCCTCGCTTTTCATGGAGTGAAGCATGTTTAAACCCTGCATATTCCTGATCACTGCCCTGGTCGCCAGCCCTCTGGCCGAAGCGCAAATCTTCCAACGCGAATTGGGCGACTTCGACCTGAAACTGGGTACAACCCCCAGCCGCAGCATGGCTCAGGGCCTGGTCAAGCCGACGTCGCCAGGCAGTGATTCGTTCCATGGCGGCCTGGATCTGAGCCACGACAGCGGCCTGTATTTCGGCCAGTTCTCGCCGAACATGGGGCTATCCTCCTCCAGCAACCTCGAAATCGATTCCTATATGGGCTTCAAACACCCTTTCGATCAGACCCTGGGCTACGAAGTCGGCTTGATCCACTACAGCTACCCCACCCTCAGCCCGCTCAACAGCCAGGAGTTCTACGGAGGTCTGAACCTGCTCGGCAATCGTTTCGGCGCTTCCTTCAGCAACGACCCGGACCGCCAGGACAGTACCCTCTTTGCCGATCTCAGCGGCACACAGCCGTTCGGGATCGGGGTAAGCATGAAGTACACCACCCATCAGTTGGGCTCGCCGGTTTCGGTGAATGGCGGCTCTATCAGCAGTTTCAGCGACTGGTCGGTGCAGTTTTCCCGCGCCTGGAAGGGCATCGACCTGGACCTGATCTACAGCGATTCCAGCCTCAGCGGCGGCAATTGCTCCGCCTACTCCGGGCACAACGCGCAATGCGATGGCCTGCTGACTCTCAAGGCCGTGCGCTCGTTTTATTGATGGGCTGAACTGTCGGACCCGGCCAGGGTTCACATGCACAAGTCCCCTCTGTGCAAGGATCCGCTCATGCTGCGTCGGCTCAAACTATTGGTGGTAGTACTGACCCTGAGCCTGGTGCTCGCCGGCTGCAATCGCGTGGGCCTGGCCTATCGCAATCTGGACGTGATCATCCCCTGGACCCTCAATGACTACCTGGACATGAACGCCGGGCAGAAGAGCTGGTTCAACGACACACTCAAAGAACACCTGGCCTGGCATTGCACCACGCAACTGCCGGGTTACCTGGACTGGCTGGACCGCCTGCAACAGATGGTCGACGCCAATCAAGTCACGGACGCCGCGCTGCAAACCCGCACCGTCGAGGCCAAACAAGCGATTGCCGAAGTAGCACGAGAAATCACCCCGTCGGCCATCGAGCTGCTGCAAGGGCTGGACGATGAGCAGGTCGAGGACATGAACGCCGCGTTGGCCAAAGACTTGCGCAAGCGTCAGGACGAATACCTCAAGCCCCCGCTGCAACAGCAGATCAAGGAGCGCGCCGAACGCATGCGCAAGCGCCTGGACAGCTGGATGGGCCCGCTCAGCCCCAGCCAGCAAGCCCGCGTCCTGGCCTGGTCGGTCGCGCTGGGTGAGCAGAACGAGCAGTGGATCGGCAACCGCGCCCATTGGCAGGCGCAGTTTATCGACGCGGTCCAGCAACGCCGCAGTGCCGATTTCCCGCAAAAGATGCAGCAACTGCTGGTGGACCGTGAAAGCCTATGGACCCCGCAGTACCGCGCCGCCTACGCCCAGACTGAAGCGCAAGCGCGAAGCCTGATCGTCGACTTGATGGCCGATAGCACGCCGCAACAGCGGTTAAAACTCACCCAGAAAATCGACGGCGTGCGCAGCGACTTCAAGGCACTCAAGTGCCTCAAGGCCGCTGCCCGTTGAAATGCGGGCTGCCATCGCAACTCGACAACGATCCTAGATCGCGCCGCCTGCAATCGCCGCTTCGGAAGCCACGCGATCAAAGGTTTCAGGGTCCAATGCGTCTTCCTGCTCGTCCATGACCTGACGCGGATGAGCGTTGCCAGGAATGGAGCTGTCAATCAGGGACAGCAGGCTCGCTCCCCGTGGGGTCAAAATGAAATTCTCGCCGTTACCGCCCTGTTCTTCCGGGCGCGATTCGATAAAGCCGCGCTTGAACAGCAGCGCTTCATAGTCGGCAGCGGTCTTTTTCAGCGCATCCAGGTTGCCAATGGACTCACCGGCCGTGGCCTTGTCGGCGGCTTCCTGCTCCGCATATTTGCGTGGGGCGAAGCTGCCCTCGCCGTTCTGCACTTCGTGCAGCAAACGTTCGATCAAATCCCAGTTGTAAGTCGTCATCCTGATTCCTCCTGCGGGCGTGAGCAAAAGTGGCCCGTCAGCAGGTGTGACCTGTCACGTCGGCAGCCGTTCAGCCGAATGGACGGGCGTCATTTCTCTGAACTTTCCAGACGTTCGCCCCCTCAACTGCGTACCAACGCCAAGGAGGTCGCCCCATGAAAACCCTGATGAATCTGACCGTCGCCGCCGCTCTGCTCACCGCCCTGCCGACCTGGGCCTGTACGCCGGAAGAAGCCACCGCCAAGCGCGAGGAGCTGGCCAAGCAAGTGACCCGGCTCACCGAACAGAACCCAGCCAAGGCCAAGGAGATGAACGACGAACTGCAGAAAATGGACCTGGACACCGAGAGCGCGGAGTTCCCCGACAAATGCCAGTTGATCGACGCGCGCCTCAAAGAACTGAAAGAGGCCGCCGCCAAGACCGAAAACTGAGCCCATAAAAAAACCGGACATCGTCCGGTTTTTTTATATCGCCCCAGGCTTATTCAGCAGCTGGCGCTTCGGGTTTGCGGCGCTTGAGCGGGGCCATGCCGTCCTTGCTTACCAACGACAGGTTGTCGGTCTTCGGGCGGTTGGCGATCTTGCGTTTGGTCGGCGACTTGGCGCCGGTTTTCTTCTTGTCGCCCTTGGCGTCGGTCTTTTTCTTCTTCACGCCGACGGCCTTGCCCGACGCCTTGACCTTCTTCGGCCCGGTGTAGGTGCCTTTGACTTCCTTGATGGTGCGGCGCTCGAACGACTGCTTGAGGTAGCGTTCGATACTCGACATCAGGTTCCAGTCGCCGTGGCAGATCAGCGAGATGGCCAGGCCATCGTTACCGGCCCGCCCGGTGCGGCCGATACGGTGCACGTATTCGTCGCCGCTGCGCGGCATGTCGAAGTTGATCACCAGGTCGAGGCCGTCCACATCCAGGCCACGGGCGGCCACGTCGGTGGCCACCAGGATCTTCACACCGCCGGCCTTGAGGCGGTCGATGGCGAGCTTGCGATCTTTCTGGTCTTTCTCGCCGTGCAGCACGAACGCCTTGTATTCCTGGGCGACCAGGCGGCCGTAGATGCGGTCGGCGGCGGCGCGGGTGTTGGTGAACACAATGGCTTTCTGATAGGTCTCGTTGGCCAGCAGCCAGTTGAGGATCTGTTCTTTGTGCACATTGTGGTCGGCGGTGACGATCTGCTGACGCGTGGTGGCGTTGAGGTCGCTGACGTTGTTGACCTGCAGGTGTTCCGGGTTGTTCAGCACCTTGGCGACCATGTCGCGCAGGGTCGAACCGCCAGTGGTAGCGGAGAACAACATGGTCTGCTGACGGTTGACGCACTCGCCCACCAGGCGCTGCACGTCGTCGGCAAAGCCCATGTCGAGCATGCGGTCGGCTTCGTCGAGCACCAGCACTTCGACTTCCTTGAGGTCCAGGTTGCCGGCGTTGAGTTGCTCGATCATGCGCCCTGGCGTGCCGATCAGAATGTCCGGCACCTTGCGCAGCATGGCGGCCTGCACCTTGAAGTCTTCACCGCCGGTGATGATGCCGGACTTGATGAAGGTGAACTGCGAGAAGCGTTCGACTTCCTTCAGGGTCTGCTGGGCCAGCTCGCGGGTCGGCAGCAGGATCAGGGTCTTGATGCTGACGCGGACCTTGGCCGGGCCAATCAAACGATTCAGGACCGGCAGGACGAAAGCGGCGGTCTTGCCGCTACCGGTTTGCGCTGTCACCCGTAGGTCACGCCCCTCGAGCGCGAGCGGGATGGCCGCGGCTTGCACAGGCGTAGGCTCGACAAATTTAAGCTCGGCCACGGCTTTGAGCAGGCGTTCGTGCAGGGCGAATTGGGAAAACACGGGTGCTACCTCGAAGAAATGCAAAATATCAGCTGCATAGGGTAACGGTTTCGGGCGTCCAAACCGAGTTTCTTTACGCGAACGGGCCCAATCAGGCGTTTTTTTGTGCTTGATTGTGTCGGCGACGTCAACTTTGGCGCACTCAGGTGCTCTAATCGCCCCCGACTTGTCTTACCGAGGAATTGCTTTATTCATGGATATCAAACAGCTCTGGCGCAACGTCCAAGACCTTTGGGACGCACTCGACCAACATCCCATGCTGCATGCGGGCCTGGGCTTGCTGGTATTGCTGGTGGTGGCCCTGGTGTTGGGTCGGGTGGCGCGCTACCTGATCCTGCACGCGGTCAAACTGCTCGGGCGCCAACCGGCCCTGCACTGGCTCAACGACCTGCGGCACAACAAGGTTTTCCATCGTCTGGCGCAGATGACACCGTCTCTGGTGATTCAGTTCGGCCTGTACCTGGTGCCCGACCTGAGCAAGGCCGCCACGTTGTTCATCGGCAACGTGGCCCTGGCGTTCACCATCCTGTTCCTGGTGCTGGCCATAAGCGCCCTGCTCAACGCCCTGCTGGACATCTACGCCCGCACCGAACACGCACGCACCCGTTCGATCAAGGGCTATGTGCAATTGGCCAAGATGGTGCTGTTTGTGTTCGGCGCGATCATCATCGTTGCCACCCTGATCGACCGGTCGCCGCTGTTACTGTTGTCCGGCCTGGGTGCAATGTCGGCGGTGATCCTGTTGGTCTACAAGGACACGCTGCTGTCGTTCGTCGCCAGCGTGCAGTTGACCAGCAACGACATGCTGCGGGTCGGCGACTGGATCGAAATGCCCCAGGTCGGCGCCGACGGCGATGTAGTGGACATCACCTTGCACACGGTGAAAGTGCAGAACTTCGATAAAACCATCGTCTCCATCCCCACCTGGCGCTTGATGTCCGAATCGTTCAAAAACTGGCGCGGCATGCAGGCCTCGGGCGGGCGGCGTATCAAGCGCAGCTTGTTCATCGATGCCAGCGGCGTGCGCTTCCTGCGTGACGACGAAGAAGTGCGCATGACCCAGGTGCACCTGCTCACCGATTACATCAGCCGCAAGCAAGCCGAACTCAGGGCCTGGAACCAAGCCCAGGGTCACAGCGCGCAGTTGTCGGCCAACCGCCGGCGCATGACCAACCTCGGCACCTTCCGCGCCTACGCGCTGGCCTACCTGAAAAGCCACCCGGACATCCAGCCGAACATGACCTGCATGGTCCGCCAGATGCAGACCACCGCCCAAGGCGTGCCGCTGGAAATCTACTGCTTTACCCGCACCACGGCGTGGGCCGATTACGAACGAATCCAGGGCGATATCTTCGATTACCTGCTGGCGGTGTTGCCGGAGTTCGGCCTGAGCCTGTACCAGCAACCCAGTGGCAACGATCTGCGGGCGGGGATGCTACCGGCGGTGGCGGGCGCCAGTCATTTAGCAGCCCCGGATTACCCGGCGGTTTAAGCCAGCGAGCGGTTGGGCGCCTTGACGCCCAACCGACTGATCCAAACCGCCCCCACAATCACCAGCCCGCCCAAGGCCAACCGACCCAGCGGCTCGTGCTGGTTCCAGATCAACAGGTTGAGCAACAACCCAACCGGTACGTGCAAGTTATTCATCACCGCCAGAGTGCCGCCGTTGACCAGGCATGCGCCCTTGTTCCACCAGTACAGGCCAAATGCCGTGCTGACCAGGCCGAGGAACACCAGCACACCCCATTGCAGCGGCGCTTGCGGCAGAAAATCAGCTTTGCCGAACAACAGGAACGCCGGCAACACCACCAGCAATGCGCCGAGGTAGAAATAGCCGAAGCGTCGGTAGTGCGGCAGGTCGCTCGGGTAGCGCGCCACCAGGTGCTTGTACATGACCTGCCCGGCGGCATAGGTGAAGTTGGCCAATTGCAGTAGCAAAAAGCCCATCAGGAAGTGCGGGGTGACCTGGTCGAAGCGAATCACTGCCGCACCCGCCACCGCCACCAGGGCAGCCAGCAATGCCCAGGGATTAAAGCGGCGGTTGAGAGCATCTTCGATCAGGGTCACATGCAGTGGCGTGAGGATGGTGAACAGCAGCACCTCCGGCACGGTAAGCACGCGAAAGCTCAGGTACAGGCACACGTAGGTCACGCCGAACTGCAGCGCGCCGATCACCAGCATGCCGCGCATGAACGTCGGCTCCACCGAACGCCAGCGCGTCAGCGGGATAAACACCAGCCCGGCCAGCACCACGCGCACCAGCACCGCGAAGTAGCTGTCGACGTGACCGGCGAGGTATTCGCCGATCAAGCTGAAGGAAAATGCCTGAATCAGGGTGACAACCAGTAGATAGCCCATGCGCGCCTCGTTTCGAATGGGCGGGACATTAAAGCTTTTCGTCGCAGGACGAAACTCGGGGCAAAAAAAACCCGACCTCGCTAAAGCGTCAGTCGGGCAGGAGCACTCAGGAGCACAAGTGCAAAGGGAGGTTCGTTACGCGTACTTGAAGGGTTGGCGTGCAGCGATATAAACACCGCGGGATTATCTGGCGATTAAAGCTTCACACCACCTGGGCCAGCTGGGCCTTGGCGTGATTGATGCCTTTTTCCTGGAAGTCACCGCTCAGGTTCACCCCTTCGGCATGAATAAAAGCGACCTCATGAATCCCGATAAAGCCCATGACCTGCCGCAGATACGGTTCCTGATGATCAGAGCTGGCGCCGGTATGAATGCCGCCGCGCGCGGTGAGCACAATGGCGCGCTTGCCGGTCAGCAGGCCCTGGGGCCCGGTGGGGGTGTATTTGAACGTGACCCCAGCGCGCAATACGTGATCCAGCCAGGCTTTCAAGGTGCTGGGGATGGCAAAGTTGTACATCGGCGCGGCCAGTACCAGCACGTCGGCGGCCAACAGCTCATCGGTCAATTCGTTGGAGCGGTCCAGAGAGATCTGTTCGTCGTCGTTGCGCTGTTCCGACGGTTTCATCCAGCCGCCGAGCAGGTTGGCGTCCAAATGCGGAACCGGGTTGAGGGCCACGTCGCGCACGGTGATCCGGTCCGCCGGGTGGGCGGCCTGCCATTGGCTGATGAACTGCTGAGTGAGTTGGCGGGAAATGGAATCCTGCTGGCGTGCACTGCTTTCGATGATCAGAACGTTGGACATGGCTATGTAGGCTCCATCTGAAACTGCTGTAAGTCGATGGAGAAAAGATTAACCAGGGCTCATTCGATAAAAAAGCGCAAAAAACTGCTATAACCCATCTAGAAATTTGTTGATAAGCGGAGTATCCCTGTTGGCCTGCTCCGCTGATGCGTCATTTCGGGGTGCAGGTCAGGGCGATACGCATCTTGATAATCGCGCGGTTGAATTTGACCGTGGTGTTGGTGCTCTTGCCGGCCGGTACCAAGACGGTACGCCGACGCGGCGACTCCGGACCGTTGGTGAAGACTACCGAGCACTGGGCATCGTTGGTGCCGTAGTTATTCAGTTGAATCGAACTGATATCGGCATCCACGTCGGTCGCGGTGTAGTCCACGCTCACGCCGTCGATCTTTTTGCTCACATCGATAGGGTAGGCGAACGCGCTCAACGGCAGCAGCGCCAGCAGCACACAACAGAATTTTCTCATTCGGCAGTCTCCAATAAGGACCGCCAGCTTAGGACAAGAGGAACCCATCTTGAAAGCGCCCCGCGTTACCCTCGATCAATGGCGCACGCTGCAAGCGGTGGTCGACCATGGCGGCTTCGCCCAGGCGGCCGAAGCGCTGCACCGTTCGCAGTCTTCGGTGAGCTACACCGTAGCCCGCATGCAGGACCAGCTCGGCGTGCCGCTGCTGCGCATCGACGGGCGCAAGGCTGTACTCACCGACGCCGGTGAAGTGCTGTTGCGCCGCTCGCGGCAACTGGTGAAAAACGCCAGCCAGTTGGAAGACCTCGCCCACCATATGGAGCAAGGCTGGGAAGCCGAAGTGCGCCTGGTGGTGGACGCCGCCTACCCCAACGCACGCCTGGTGCGCGCCTTGAGTGCGTTTATGCCGCAAAGCCGCGGTTGCCGCGTGCGCTTGCGTGAGGAAGTGCTGTCCGGCGTCGAAGAGCTGCTGATCGAAGGCGTGGCCGACCTGGCGATTTGCGGTTTCAGTATCCCCGGCTACCTGGGCACCGAGATGAGCGATGTGGAATTTGTCGCCGTGGCCCACCCCGAGCACACCCTGCACCGCATGAACCGCGCGCTGAGCTTCCAGGACCTGGAAAGCCAGATGCAAGTGGTGATCCGCGACTCCGGCCGCCAGCAGCCGCGGGATGTGGGCTGGCTCGGCGCCGAACAGCGCTGGACCGTCGGCAGCCTGGCCACGGCAGCGTCCTTTGTGGGCAGCGGCTTGGGCTTTGCCTGGTTGCCACGGCACATGATCGAACGCGAACTCGCCGAGGGCGTGCTCAAGCAGCTACCTTTGGAACAGGGCGGCAGCCGCCATCCCACGTTCTACCTCTATTCGAACAAAGACAAACCTTTGGGGCCGGCCACGCAGATCCTCGTGGAATTGCTGCGCACTTTCGACACCGCCCCGTTGGACGCCCCTTTCGCCGCCCCTCGACAAGCCTGAAACGGAGTTCAAGCATGCCCTGGTTCGACCATGACGACTGCAGCCTGCACTACGAGGAATACGGCCACGGCACCCCACTGATCTTGATTCATGGCCTGGGCTCCAGCAGCCAGGACTGGGAGCTGCAGCTGCCGGTGCTGTCCCGGCACTACCGCCTGATCGTGGTAGATGTACGCGGCCATGGGCGCTCCGACAAACCCCGCGAACGCTACAGCATCCCTGGCTTCAGCGCCGATCTGAGCGCACTGATAGAACACCTCGACCTGCCGCCGGCCCATGTGGTGGGGTTGTCCATGGGTGGCATGATTGCGTTTCAGTTGGCGGTGGACGAGCCCGGCAGCGTCCGCAGCCTGTGCATCGTCAACAGCGCGCCTGAGGTCAAGGTGCGCAGCGCCAATGACTATTGGCAATGGACCAAACGCTGGACGCTGGCCCGGGTGCTCAGCCTGAACACCATCGGCAAGGCTCTCGGTAACCGGCTGTTTCCCAAACCGCAGCAGGCCGACCTGCGGCGCAAGATGGCCGAACGCTGGGCAAAAAACGACAAACGTGCTTATCTCGCCAGCTTCGACGCCATTGTGGGCTGGGGCGTGCAGGAACGACTGTCCAGCATCGCCTGTCCAACCCTGGTCATCAGCGCCGACCACGACTACACCCCTGTGGCGCAAAAACAAATCTATGTAAAACTGCTGCCCGATGCGCGCCTGGTGGTCATCGAAGATTCCCGCCATGCCACGCCCTTGGATCAACCCGAGGTCTTTAACGCAACCCTGCTCGAATTTCTAAAGACCGTCGACACCACTGCTCAGGATCACTGACCCATGCTGAAAAAAATCGCCTTCTTTGCCGGTTCCGTTCTGTTCGCTGCCAACCTGATGGCGGCCCAGCCGGCCAAGGCGCCACACGTATTGATTTCCACCACCAATGGTGACATTGAAGTCGAACTGGACCCGGTCAAGGCGCCGATCAGTACCAAAAACTTCCTGGCCTACGTAGACAAAGGCTTTTACACCAACACCATTTTCCATCGCGTGATTCCGGGTTTCATGGTTCAGGGCGGGGGGTTCACTCCACAGATGCAGCAGAAAGACACCCAGCCGCCGATCAAGAACGAAGCCAGCAACGGCCTGCACAACGTGCGTGGCACGCTGTCGATGGCACGCACCTCCAACCCGGATTCGGCCACCAGCCAATTCTTCATCAACGTGGCTGACAATGCGTTCCTCGACCCAGGCCGTGACGCCGGTTACGCGGTATTCGCTAAAGTGGTCAAGGGCATGGACGTGGTCGACATCATCGTCAACTCCCAGACCACCAACAAGCAAGGCATGCAAAACGTGCCGATCGACCCTGTCGTGATCAAGTCGGCCAAGCGCATCGACTGACGTCTGCAGGATGCTCCGCGCACAGCCCACAAGGCTGTGCGCGCACCTGAAAGGAGAGCCCGCTCGGCGGGCGTCAACCCCAATGCTCTATCGTCGTTTCGAACAACTGATCGATATTTTCCGCGACGCGCCCAGCGCCGCACCACCTGACAAAGTCCTACCCTTCTACCTCTACTACCTGCGCCAAGTATGGCCGCATTTTGCCGCCCTGCTGGTGGTGGGCCTGATCGGTGCGCTGATCGAAGTCGCGCTGTTCAGCTACCTGAGCCGCATCATCGACCTGGCCCAGGGCACGCCGCCGGCGAATTTTTTCCAGGAGCACAGCAGCGAGCTGATCTGGATGGCCGTGGTCGCCCTGTTGCTGCGCCCGATCTTCGGCGCCCTGCATGACCTGCTGGTGCATCAAACGATCAGCCCCGGCATGACCAGCCTGATCCGCTGGCAGAACCACAGCTACGTGCTCAAACAGAGCCTGAATTTCTTCCAGAACGACTTCGCCGGGCGGATCGCCCAGCGCATCATGCAAACCGGCAACTCGCTGCGCGATTCCGCCGTGGCGGCGGTGGATGCGATCTGGCACGTCACGATTTATGCCATCAGCTCTCTGGTGCTGTTTGCCGAAGCGGACTGGCGCCTGATGATCCCACTGGTGACGTGGATCATCTGCTACAGCCTGGCGCTGCGGTATTTCGTGCCGCGGGTCAAAGAGCGCTCGGTGATTTCCTCCGAGGCGCGCTCCAAATTGATGGGGCGCATCGTCGATGGCTATACCAATATCACCACCTTGAAGCTGTTCGCGCACACCCAGTACGAGCAGCAATACGCCAAGGAAGCGATCATCGAGCAGACCGAAAAAACCCAGCTGGCCAGCCGTGTGGTCACCAGCATGGACATCGCGATCACCACCATGAACGGCCTGTTGATCGTCACTACCACGGGCCTGGCCCTGTGGTTATGGACGCAGTCGCTGATCTCGGTGGGCGCCATCGCCCTGGCCACGGGCCTGGTGATCCGCATCGTCAACATGTCCGGCTGGATCATGTGGGTGGTCAACGGTATTTTCGAAAACATCGGCATGGTGCAGGACGGGCTGAAAACCATCGCCCAACCGCTGGCCGTGGTCGACCGTGAAAACGCCCCGCGCCTGAGCGTGCCCCATGGCGAAGTGCGCTTCGAACAGGTGGACTTTCACTACGGCAAACAGAGCGGGATCATTGGCGGCCTGAATCTGACCATCAAGGCCGGGGAGAAAATCGGCCTGATCGGGCCGTCCGGCGCGGGCAAATCGACCTTGGTCAACCTGCTGCTGCGCCTGTACGACCTGCAAGGTGGGCGCATCCTGATCGACGGCCAGAACATCGCCGAGGTGGCCCAGGAAACCTTGCGCGAGCAGATCGGCATGATCACCCAGGACACCTCGCTGCTGCACCGTTCGATCCGCGACAACCTGCTCTACGGCAAGCCTGACGCCACCGATGAAGAACTCTGGAGCGCGATCCACAAAGCCCGCGCCGATGAATTCATCCCGCTGCTGTCGGACGCCGAAGGCCGTACCGGGTTGGACGCTCACGTCGGCGAGCGCGGGGTGAAACTCTCCGGTGGGCAGCGCCAGCGCATCGCCATTGCGCGGGTGCTGCTCAAGGATGCACCGATCCTGATCATGGACGAGGCCACCTCGGCGCTGGACTCGGAAGTAGAAGCGGCGATCCAGGAAAGCCTGGAAACGCTGATGCAAGGCAAAACCGTGATCGCGATTGCCCACCGCCTGTCGACCATCGCCCGCATGGACCGCTTGGTGGTGCTGGAGAAAGGCCGGATCGCCGAGAGCGGCAGCCATGCCGAACTGTTGGCCCATGGCGGGCTGTATGCGCGGCTGTGGCAGCATCAAACCGGCGGCTTCGTCGGTATCGACTGAACACAACGCTGGTTGCACCGTCCGCCTGGCACTTTGCGCTGACCATGCTGTAATTCAGTGCAGTGCCCAGACGGGCGCTGAAGTAAATCTGCAGGGAGCATCACTGATTTACTGATTCGGTAGAGCGATCTATCAAGGACGGGTTTCATGTCTTTGTTCAAGCGTTCAGTCACAGAGGGGCTGGGTACGTTTTGGCTGGTGTTGGGTGGGTGCGGCAGCGCGGTATTGGCCGCAGCGTTCCCAGCGGTTGGGATCGGGTTGCTGGGGGTGTCCCTGGCGTTCGGGCTGACGGTGTTGACCATGGCCGTCGCCATCGGCCATATCAGCGGTTGTCACCTCAACCCGGCCGTGACGGTGGGCTTGGTGGTCGGCGGGAGGTTTCCGGCCAAGGAGTTACCGGCCTATATCATCGCCCAGGTCATAGGTGGCGTAGTCGCGGCGGCATTGTTGTATATGATCGCCAGCGGCAAGCCGGGCTTCGAATTGGCGTCGGGGCTGGCTGCCAACGGGTATGGCGACCACTCACCCGGCGGCTATTCGCTGGCGGCGGGGTTCGTCAGTGAGCTGGTGATGACGGCGATGTTCCTGGTTATCATCCTCGGCGCCACCGACCCACGTGCCCCCAAGGGCCTGGCGCCCATCGCCATCGGCCTGGCGTTGACCCTGATCCACCTGATCTCCATTCCCGTGACCAACACCTCGGTCAACCCGGCGCGCAGTACAGGCCCGGCGCTGATCGTGGGTGGGTGGGCGATCCAGCAGTTGTGGTTGTTCTGGCTGGCGCCGTTGCTGGGTGCGGCGATCGGCGGTTTTATTTACGGATGGTTGGGTAAGGAGCCTCCAGCCTGACGCCCCAATACCACGATGGGCCGGGGCAGCCCTGCCGATACAGGGCAGGGCTGCATTCAATAGAGGCTGACTTAACCCTGATGGGCCTGCATGTATTGACGCAACAATTGGTTGATCCGTGTCTGGTAGCCCGTACCCTGACCTTTGAACCACTCAAGAACGTCAGCATCCAGCCGAATAGTCACCGCCTGTTTTACAGGCACACGTAACTCCGCACGTCGGAAAAATTCGGCGTCCAACTCAGGGATATCGCTGGTATCGATTTCTTTATCTTTCATCTTGGCCAGGCGCTCCCAATCAGTTTTGGATGTTTGCGTCATAGTATTTGGCCTCCTTCTTAGTTGCCTTTCGGGCGGAGATGATACGAATCACATCACCACACCGCTCGGTGTATACGACTACACCCATTAACCGTTTTATCCAGCCAATACAGATCCAACGCTCTTCCCCATAATCCGCTCGATCATCGCGCAAGGCCAGCATCGGATGGCGAAAAATATCGGGTACGTCATTGAAATCGATTCCGTGCTTGGAAATATTGACCTTGTTTTTTGATTCATCCCATTCAAAACGCATGGCAATGCCTGTATGTACTTTTGTACATACAAAATAGTCAATTTTACAGTTCGTTTGCCGCGACGCGGACGAACGGTCTACGCCTGCCGATACGGCAGCGCCGCCCTCGCTTCTTCGGCATAGGCCAAAACGCCTACCCGTTCGCGCTCGAGAAAATCCTCCACCGCCTTTTTCAAGCCCGGATGCCGCAGGTAGTGCCATGACCGCGTGATCACCGGCTCGAACCCACGGATCAGTTTGTGCTCACCCTGGGCACCGGCGTCGAAACGTTGCAGGCCGTGAGCGATGGCGTAGTCCATGCCCTGGTAGAAACAGGTTTCGAAATGCAGGCGGTCGAATTCCGCCAGGCAGCCCCAATAGCGGCCGTAGAAGCTGTCGCCGCCGATCAGGCTGAAAGCCATGGCCACCGGGCGTGTGCCCTGCTTGGCCAATACCACGCGGATTGCCTCGGGCATACGTTCGGCCAGCAGGCTGAAAAAGGCGCGGGTCAGGTACGGCGCCTGGCGACGGACTGCATAGGTGTTGGCGTAACAGGCGTAGACAAAATCCCACTGCGCCTCGCTCAGTTCGTGGCCTTGCAGCCATTCGAACTCGATGCCCTGCCCCGCCACTTGCTCGCGCTCCTTACGCATCTGCTTGCGTTTGCGCGAGCTCAGGGCGTCGAGGAAATCCTGAAAGTCGCGGTAGCCGCGGTTCTGCCAGTGGAATTGACAACCCAGGCGCTGCAACCAGCCCGGTTGGCCGGCCAAGGCCTCATCAGCCAACCCGTCGGTAAAGTTGATATGCGCGCTGGAAAGCCCTTCGATTTCCAGGTAACCGGGCAGGCTGTTGAGCAGCTCGAAACCATCCTCGACGCTGGCGGCCAGCAAACGCGGGCCGCTTACCGGGCTGAACGGCACGCCAACCAGCAGTTTGGGGTAGTAATCGATACCGGCGCGCTCACAGGCATCGGCCCAGCCGTGATCGAACACGTACTCGCCATAGGAATGCCATTTGCGATAACCGGGCAGCGCCGCCACCAGTCGATCGCCCTCCCAGTGCAGCAAATGCTCCGCTTGCCAGCCTGACTGTGGGCCCAGGCTGGCACTGTCCTCCAAAGCGCTGAGGAAGGCATGTCGCACAAAGGGCTGGGCGCTCGGTAGCAGCGCATCCCATGTATGCGGGGCGATTTCGGACAGGCTGTCCAGGCGTTGCAACGGCATCGGCATCCTCACTACATCATGGCGTGAAAGCTTCGCGAGTATCGCTTATCGCCGCGACCAGCACACCCTCGAATCGCCGGACAAGGCTCTAAACCAATAGTTCCACGCCCGAACAATTTGTCACCGACATGACATTACTTTGCCACTGTTCCGTCATAAACCACCGCGATACTGACGCCTGTTTTTAGAGCGCCTGGTTCTAGCAGGCGGTTATTTTTTCCGTCCGTCAACGGTCGGTTGTGTCCTGGATGGTTTGCCATCCCTCCCCACTTTCGGAGATTGATATGCGTCTTGCTTCCACTAAAACTGCGGCGGTCCTGTGTGGCGGCCTGTTGCTGGCCCTGAGCGTTCCGGCCAGCGCCGCAGTCGACGCGAAATTGCTCGACATGCTCAAGGCCAACGGCCAGATCACTGCGGCGCAGTACACCGAACTGCAAAACGAGTTGGCCAAAGACCAGAAAGAACAGCAGATCGCACGGCAAGCTCAACAAGAGACCAACGAACAGATCGCGGCCACCGCCAAGAAAGCCAACGAACTGAGCGTGTTCGACCAGAAGCTGGCCTGGGCCGCCAAGACGCAGTTCAAGGGCGATGTACGCTTCCGCCAGGAAACCATCAAGATCGACGGCGAACCCAACAACGGCGGGCGTGACAAGGATCGTCAGCGCATCCGTGCGCGTCTGGGCGCTTACACTGAGATCAACCCGCAAGTGGACACCGGCATCCGTATCGCCACCGGCGGCGGCGACGACGCGCGCTCCACCAACCAGGATCAGGATGGCTACTTCGACAAGAAGTCGATCTGGCTGGACCTGGGCTACATCGACTACCACCCCGACCAGATCAAGAACCTGCACGTGATCGGCGGCAAGATGCTGCAACCGTGGGTCAACATGGGCGATGTGATCTGGGATAGCGATATCAACCCTGAAGGCCTGGCCCTGACCTACAAGTACCCGCTGGGCAGCAGCGCCGAGCTGTTCGGCAGCATTGGTAACTACAACCTCAAAGACAACGTCGACGGCGACGGCGTGCAATTCCGCCACGACCTGCGCCTGACCGCCGGCCAGTTGGGCTCGCGTTTCTCGCTGACCGACAACCTGAAACTGACCGTGGGCGGCAGCGTCTACGCCTATCAGAACGATGAGGACAGCCGCTGCACCACGACCACCACGCCGTGCGCGCTGGCGGTCAACGGTAACTCGGCCAACGAAGAGTTCCGCCTGTACGAAGGTTTCAGCCAACTGGACATCGGCGGCCTGGCCGTACCGCTGTCGCTGTACGGTCAATACGTAAAAAACAACGACGCCTCCACCGATCAGGACACCGCCTGGTTGCTGGGCGCCAAGTCCAAGGTGTTCGGTTTCAACCTGGACTACAACTACCGCGACACCCAGCGTAACGCCGTGGTCGGCGCCTTCACCGACTCGGACTTCGCCAACGGCACCACCGGTTCGCGCGGTCACAAGTTCAAAGTGGGTTACGACATCGACAAGAACTTCGCGGTCGGTGCCACGTACTTCCTGACCAAGGCGGACTTCTCCAGCCGTACCCAGCGCGACGCCGACACCAACACCCTGCAGTTGGATGCCGAAGCCAAGTTCTGAAGCTAGGCGTTGTAAGCCTTGGGCCAGGAAGGCCCAAGGTGGTTGTCACAGTCTGGCGTGGGCGGGGCGATCCCCATCATCCGTTCGGCTCACCCACGCGAGCCTGTTTATTTCCCGTCTTTGCGATCCTTGCGCCGCTCGTCAGCGAGCCGCTGCGCCAAGGCATCCACATTCTTGACCGGCGCGTCGGGCATCATCTTCAAGGTGGCTTGCATCAGGCGCATCTGGCGGATAAACCGGCGGCAGTTCGCGCAGAACATCAAGTGATGACGCACCATCAGGCGCTCGCGAAAGGTCAATTGCCCATCGAGATAATCACTGGAACGTGCCACTTGTTCTTTACAGGTCAGCATTCGCCGGTTTCCTCAAAATGCTCCACCGTGGCGAAGACTTTAAGCCGTGCCCGATGCAACAGCACTCGCACATTGGAGAGCGAGAGGGTCAGCAGATTACAGATTTCTTCCAACGCCAGGCCCTGGCGTTCGCGCAAGACCAACACACTGCTTTGCAGCTCGGACAAGCTCAGCAACGTATGTTCCAGGCAGTCGCGCAGTTCGTCCTCGGTGAGTAACGCCTCCGGCGTGTCCTGGTGCCAGGCATAAGGGGCGACGGCCCAGTGACCGTCATCGGGGCTGAAACGGTCGTCGCCGATGGTGCCGTGGGGCGAAGGCAAATCGTCGAGCAGCACCTCCCGACGATTCTGCTTGTAACGGCCCTTGGCGGCATTGGCGGTGATGGTCAGCAACCAGGTCTTGAGGCTGGAACGCCCCTCGAACTTCGCCAGGTTGCGCACCACCGACAGCCAGGCGTCCTGTACCACTTCATCGGCATGGCGCTGGCCGACGATGGCATAAGCCACCGCCCGCATCGCGCTCTGATAGGTGCTGACCAGTTCTTTGTAAGCCTGCTGCTCGCCCTTGAGCAAACGTTCAAGCAGGTGCGCGTCGTCCGCTGCAGCCATTAAAGACTCCGGTTATTCAGCGCTTGCGCAGGATGACACTGCCGATCGAATAACCCGCGCCGAACGAACTGAGCACGGCAACCGAGCCCTTGGGCAAGTCGTCCTGGTAAGTGTGAAACGCAATCACGGAACCGGCCGAACTGGTGTTGGCGTAGGTATCGAGAATCACCGGCGCCTCTTGCACCGTGGCTTCGCGGCCCAGCAGTTTCTTCACGATCAAGTGGTTCATGCTCAGGTTGGCCTGGTGCAGCCAGAAGCGCTTCACATCCGCCACATTCAGCTGGTTTTCTTGCAGGTGCACGCCAATCAGCTCAGCGACCATCGGGCATACGTCGCGGAACACCTTGCGGCCTTCCTGCACGAACAGCTTGTCCGGCGCACCGATGCCTTCCGGCGCCGCGCGATTGAGAAAGCCGAAGTTGTTGCGGATGTTGTTGGAGAACTTGGTCAGCAGCTTGGTGCTGACCACGTCGAATTGATGCTCGGAGGTGGCTAGGTCGGCACGCTCCAGGATCACCGCCGTGGCGGCATCGCCGAAGATGAAATGGCTGTCGCGGTCACGAAAGTTCAGGTGACCGGTGCAAACTTCCGGGTTGACCATCAGGATCGCCCGGGCCTGGCCCAGCTGGATGCTGTTGGCGGCATTCTGGATGCCAAACGTAGCGGAAGAACAGGCCACGTTCATATCGAAACCAAAGCCTGCGATACCCAGGGCTTCCTGGACTTCAATGGCGATGGCCGGGTAAGCGCGCTGCAGGTTGGAGCAGGCGACGATCACACCGTCGATGTCGGCGGCGGTCTTACCGGCGCGTTGCAGGGCCTGTTCAGCGGCACCGACGGCCATCTGGCAGAGCACCGACCATTCGTCGTTACTGCGCTCTGGCAGGCTCGGGGTCATGCGCTGGGGGTCGAGAATGCCGTCCTTGTCCATCACGAAGCGGCTTTTGATACCCGATGCTTTCTCGATAAAGGCCGCGCTGGACTCGGTCAGCGCTTGCACATCGCCGCGCTCGATGGCGGCGGCGTTGTCGCTGTTGAACTGATGCACGTAGGTATTGAAAGACTGCACCAGCTCTTCGTTGGAGATGCTATTGGCCGGGGTGTACAGGCCAGTGCCGCTGATGACGACGTTATGCACGGTCGTTCCTCTAAATCTGTCAGGCAGAAGATATTGGTACCGTCGTACCAAACTGTAAGTAGTCCGATTCCGCACCGCGGACACCAAACTGGCATCGCTTTATTCCATCGCGCCGCAGACTTCTGCGACGATCCCGGCATTTATAGCGGCGAAGTTTGCCACAAACACCGGGATTTGGCGCCATCTGCCAGCGGGTTTCAATAGGAGAGGGGGCAAGCCCCCTCTCCTATTTTGATCTGCCTGCCTGGCTGACCGAAAAAGCGATCAGGCCTCGACCAGGCTCCACTGCTTGCTCAATCGCTTGTCGGAAATCGGCACCTTGGTTCCAAGCTGTTGGGCAAAAAGTGACACGCGGTACTCCTCCAGCCACCAGCGGTACAGCTCCAGTTGCGGGTCGCGCTTGCCTTCTTGGGTGTGTTTGTTCAGGCGGTTCTGGTACTGCGTCCACAGGCCGCTGAGTTCACCGCTCCACACTCGATCTTTCTGTACCTGGCTCGGCAGCTTCTCCAGACGCAATTCGATGGCCTTGAGATAGCGCGGCAGTTCCTTGAACCATTGCGCCGGCGTTTCACGTACGAAGCCTGGGTACACCAGGTTGCTCAGTTGCTGCTTGATGTCGTTCAACGCCACGGCCTGGGCCAGGTCGATCTTGCCTTTAAAGCGCTTTTGCAGGCCGTGCCAGAGTTTCAGCACATCCAGGGTCAGGCGCGCCAGGCGCTCGGCGTGTTCGGTCCAGCCCCTGCGCTTGCGCTCGGCCAGGGCCGCCAGGCCGGCGCCGTCGCGCGGCAGGCTGGCTTCGCCTTCCAACACACAGCTGTCGAGGCTGGCCAACAGGATGTCTTCGACCAGCGCGTCGATACGCCCCAGTTCGCGGTACATCAGCCCCAGTTCGGTAAGACCGGGCAACTTGCCACGCAGGAATTTCGCCGGTTCCGCCAGTTGCTGCATCAAGAGGCGCTGCAAAGCGCGACGGTGCTGGAACTCGGCCTCGGCGGCGGTTGAGAAACGCCCCTCCTTGACCGTGCCGTTCTCTTCCACCAGCGCCGGGTACACCGTCATGGACAGCCCGGCGATGTTCTGCTGGGTCTTCTCGGCCACCGCCGCGAACACCTTGGCCTCCACCGGTTGCTGGCTTTTCGCGGTCTGCGGCACGGCGAGCGCGGCTTGGCTGGCTTCGGCGAAGCGTGCGGTCAGTTCGGCCAGGTCGCGGCCTTCGCCGAGGAACTTGCCCTGGCCGTCGACCACCTCCAGATTCATCTTCAGGTGGTTTTCCACCTGCTGCGCCGCTTCGGCCCAGGCTTCGTCACTGACCCGCGCACCGGTCATGCGCAGCAGTTCGCGCCCCAGCGCCTGGGGCAGCGAGCCCTGGCCGAACTCGATACGTTGCAGCGCGGCCTTGACGAAGTCCGGCACCGGCACAAAGTTCTTGCGCAACGCTTTGGGCAGGTTGCGCACCAGCGCGATGCACTTGGCTTCGATCAACCCTGGCACCAGCCATTCCAGGCGCTCGGCGGGCAGCGCCGGCAACAGCGGCGCCGGTACGCGCAAGGTCACACCGTCGCGCGGGTGGTTGGGTTCGAAGTGGTAACTCAAGGCCAGGGCCAGATCGCCCAAGTGCAAGGTGTCGGGGTAATGCGCGGCGGTGACTTCACTGGCCTCGCGGGCCAGCACGTCCTCCTCGCGCATGATCAGCAATTGCGGATCTTTCTGGCTGTTGATCTTGTACCAGCTATCGAAGGTCGCGGTCTGGTGGATTTCCGCCGGCAAGCGCGCGTCGTAGAAGGCGTACAGGGTTTCTTCGTCGGCCAGGATATCGCGACGGCGGGCCTTGGCTTCCAGTTCGTCGAGCTGCTCCAGCAAGCGCTGGTTGGCGCTGAGGCACCTGGCGCGGGATTGAATCTCGCCGCGCACCAGACCTTCGCGGATAAACAATTCCCGTGAGACGACCGGGTCGACCGGGCCGTAATGCACCGGCCGGCGGCCGACCACGATCAGCCCGAACAGGGTGATTTGCTCAAATGCCACGACCTGGCCGCGCTTCTTCTCCCAATGGGGCTCGAAGTGGTTCTTCTTGATCAAGTGCCCGGCCAGCGGCTCGATCCAGTCGGCGTCGATCTTGGCCACCATTCGCGCATACAGCTTGGTGGTTTCCACCAGTTCGGCGGTCATCAGCCATTGCGGGCGCTTTTTGCCGATGCCCGAGGACGGGTGGATCCAGAAGCGCCGCTGACGCGCCCCCAGGTAATCGCCGTCTTCGGTCTTCTGGCCGATCTGGCTGAGCAGGCCGGACAGCACGGCTTTGTGCAGTTTCGGGTAGTCCGCCGGGTCTTTATTGATGGCCAACTGCATATCGCGGCAAATCAGGCTCAACTGGCGATGGGAATCGCGCCACTCGCGCAGGCGCAAATAGTTGAGGAAGTTTTTGCGGCACCAGTTGCGCAGCGGGCTGGCGGTCAGTTCCTGACGCTGCTCTTCAAAGCCGCGCCACAGATTGACCAAGCCGGCGAAGTCCGAATCCGGGTCTTTCCACTGCGCGTGGGCCTGGTCGGCGGCCTGTTGGCGCTCCGGTGGGCGCTCGCGCGGGTCCTGGATCGACATGGCGCTGGCGACGATCAGCACTTCCTGCAAACTGCCGAGCTTGGCCGCTTCCAGCAGCATGCGGCCCATACGTGGGTCCACGGGCAGGCGCGCCAACTGGCGGCCCAGTGGGGTCAACTGGCTGTTTCGGTCCACCGCCGACAGCTCTTGCAGCAGATTGAAACCGTCACTGATGGCCTTGCCGTCCGGCGGTTCGATAAACGGGAAGTCGGTAATTTCGCCCAGGCGCAGGTGCAGCATTTGCAGGATCACCGCGGCGAGGTTGGTGCGCAGGATTTCCGGGTCAGTGAATTCCGGACGGCCGATAAAATCCTCTTCGCTGTACAAACGCACGCAGATGCCCGGCTCAACCCGGCCGCAGCGGCCCTTACGCTGGTTGGCGCTGGCCTGGGAAATCGCTTCGATGGGCAGGCGCTGCACCTTGGCGCGGTAGCTGTAGCGACTGATGCGCGCCGTGCCGCTGTCGATCACATAGCGAATGCCCGGCACCGTCAGCGAGGTCTCCGCGACGTTGGTCGCCAGCACCACGCGACGGCCCGGATGGGATTGGAAGATCCGCTGCTGCTCGGCGGGCGACAGGCGCGCATACAACGGCAGAATCTCGGTGTGCTTGAGCTGGGCCTTGCGCAGCATGTCGGCGGCGTCGCGAATCTCGCGCTCGCCCGGCAGGAACACCAACACGTCGCCGGGGCTACGCCGTTCGCTGCGCTCGTAGGCGGCGATTTCATCGAGGGTGGCGAGGATCGCCTGGTCGACGGTGAGGTCGTCCTCGACACGGTTGCCCTCCTCGTCCTGCTCCAGGGTCAGCGGGCGGTACCAGGTCTCCACCGGGAACGTACGACCCGAGACCTCCACGATGGGCGCATCGTCGAAGTGCTTGGAGAAGCGCTCCAGGTCGATGGTGGCCGAAGTGATGATCACTTTGAGTTCCGGGCGACGCGGCAACAGGGTCTTGAGGTAGCCGAGCAGGAAGTCGATGTTCAGGCTGCGTTCGTGGGCTTCGTCGACGATGATCGTGTCGTAGCGTTCCAGATAACGGTCGTTCTGGGTTTCCGCCAGCAGGATGCCGTCGGTCATCAGCTTGATCAGGGTGTTGGCGTCGCTCTGGTCTTCGAAACGGACCTGGTAACCGACCAGCGCGCCGAGGGGCGTGGCCAGTTCTTCGGCGACGCGGCTGGCCACGCTGCGCGCGGCAATCCGGCGTGGCTGGGTATGGCCGATCAGGCCGTACTGGCCGCGACCGATTTCCAGGCAGATCTTCGGCAACTGGGTGGTCTTACCCGAGCCGGTTTCGCCGGCAATGATCAACACCTGGTGCTTGCTCAGCGCGGCCTTGATCTCATCGCGCTTGGCGGCGATGGGCAGGCTGTCGTCATAGCGGATCACTGGCAGGCTGGCGCGCCGCGCCGTCACCTGGGCACAGGAGGCCTGCATGCGCGCGACCCACTGCGCCAACTTTTCCTCGTCGGGTTTCTTGCGCAGCTCAAGCAACTGCCGGCGCAAGCGGTGGCGGTCGGCGAGCATGGCGTGATCGAGGTTTCTGAGCAGTTGGTCGATAGTGGGCGCTTGGTCAGTCATCAGGGCGGCAAGGGTCTTTTGGGTGAGGCAGGTGAGGCCTGCGCAGCGTAAGTCATCAGAGAGGGCGGGATTGTCGCAGATTTCGACCAGTATGGAGACGGTCAGTCAATTACGACTGCGCTGACTTACCGCCGACGACGATATTTACTACGCCACTGAGTAGATCACTCTGTCGTCTTAATGGCAGAAGTCCGATGGGATAGATGGCATGCGAACGGTTCAATGAACCTTCCAGACACCTCTGGCCAACCTTCATTTTTCAACGTGAACCGGAGTTTCCATGCCGCTAAGTCCGTCCACTACGCGCTCACACAACCCGCCCTCCTACGCCGAAGCAACAAATCCTCGGAACCCGCCGCCCTATGAGCACCCTCCGAGCTATGCACAAGCAACAGGTACCCAACCTTCGGCCAGTAATAGCCGTGCTCCATCCACACCGGCCACCAACCTGACGGCAAATAGAATCTCGCAGTATCACTCTATAAGCCAGGCCAATCGAGGCGTGAACTTCATGAGTGACCATTAACAAACGAAAGCCAAGAAGACTCACCTTTCCATTCAATACTTTTAATACCCCGTTAAAAACACAGCGTTTTATTTAGTTAAATAAATAAAGAAGCATTTTATGCTTTTGTGAAAAAACACTAATGCACTGATGCAATCTCGAAACTATATTCGACGCGTTATTTACCAGTTGCCAACAACAGTCATCGGAGTTTTTATGCCTATAGATCGCATGTCTTCATCTCGTGTCGGAGGCTATGGACATTCATTTGCGGAAAAGCACCAACGCACGCCCGACAGCATGCCACAAGGCGCCTCGGCATCGTCCTCCAGTTCGTGGAAAACCATAGAAACTTTAAAAAGTCTCCCCACCGACTTCCCTACGTCCAAATTCGGTCAAAGTCATGTTGACAAGCCTATAGGTTTGCTACAGAGAAAAATTGAACTACAGGACAAAGGGTATTCGACCAAGAATGTCGACAACGCATATAAAGAGTCGATGAATGACCTCTACCAGGCAACGGCTAAAGGCCAGAGCAGTTCGTCCAACGAAGTGGACAGAAATCGTTTGACCAACTGGAGCGACAGGGTACTGGAAACTAACAAAGACGTACCATTCCTGAAGTAAACTCAAGCGAACCGTTAGATATATCGACTTATAACTTGCATCACCTTGCTACTGGCATTTTTATAATTGCCAGTAGCTTTATTCAGTGGGAACACTTCAGGGTGCGCTAAACCACAGTCATTGAGCGGTTCAAGACACCTCTCCTCACTTGCGTCGATACGGAAACACATCAATCACCTTCCCCGCCCGAATCGCCTCCTGCAGGCCCTTCCAATAATCCGCGTTGTACAACTCGCCATGCAGTTCGTTGAATAGCTTGCGCTGGCCGATGTCGGCAAACAGGAACGGCGGGAATTCCTCCGGGAACACGTCCAGCGGGCCGATGGAGTACCAGGGCTCGGAGGCCATTTCATCCTCGGGTGTACGCGGGGCGGGAATGTGGCGGAAGTTGGCCTCGGTGAGAAAGCAGATTTCGTCGTAGTCGTAGAACACCACGCGGCCGTGACGGGTGACGCCGAAGTTCTTGAGCAGCATGTCACCGGGGAAGATATTCGCCGCCGCCAACTGTTTGATGGCCAGGCCGTAATCTTCCAGGGCTTCGCGTACCTGTGCGGGGCTGGCGTTTTCCAGGTAGAGGTTGAGCGGGGTCATGCGCCGTTCGGTCCAGCAGTGGCGGATCAGCACGGTGTCGCCTTCGACTTCGACAGTCCCGGCGGCCACGTCCAGCAGTTCGGCCAGGCAATCGGGGTCGAACTTGCTCAAGGGAAAGCGAAAATCGGCGAATTCCTGGGTATCGGCCATGCGCCCCACACGGTCGACGCTTTTAACCAGGCGGTACTTTTCGATCACGGTGGCGCGGTTGACGTTTTTCGACGGTGAGAAACGGTCCTTGATGATCTTGAACACGGTGTTGAAGCCCGGCAGGGTGAACACGCTCATGACCATGCCGCGCACGCCGGGGGCCATGATGAACCGGTCGTCCGTGGTAGCCAGGTGGTTGATCAGCGCGCGGTAGAACTCCGACTTGCCGTGCTTATAGAAACCGATGGACGTGTACAACTCGGCAATGTGCTTGCCCGGCAGGATGCGCTTGAGAAACCCGATGAACTCCGCCGGCACCGGCACATCCACCATGAAGTAGGAACGGGTGAACGAGAAGATGATCGACACCTCGGCCTCATCGGTGATCAGCGCATCGATGCGGATGCCCTGCCCTTCGCGGTGCAGCAGCGGAATAACCAGCGGCCATTGCTCATCGCGCGTATAGATGCGCCCGACCAGGTAGGCCCCTTTATTGCGGTAGAGCACCGACGAAAACAGCTCGACTTTGAGGTCCGGGTCTTTGCACACCCAATCCGGCAGGTTTTCCCGCAGTTGGGCTTCGAGCCGGCGCAAGTCGGCCGCCAGGTCGGCGTAGGGCTCGCTGAAGCGGTAGTCCTCGACGATCTGCGCGAGCATCTCGGCAATCTGCCCGGCCGGCGCGTAGACACGGGTTTGCGCCGCCCGCGCGCGACGCAGACTGGGCCGGGTGGTGTGAATAAACATACAGCCGTCGCTGATCAGGTCGTGGCTGAACAGGCCGCAGAAGATCGAGTTGTACCAGGTCTCGGACAATTCATCGTCGAAACGCAGGTCGATCAGGCCGATATAGGCGCTTTTCACCAAAGGCCATAGGTCGATGTCCAGCAAATCGGCGGCCTCGAACCACGCGCGCAGCCGCGTGGTGACTTCGCCGACCTTTTCTTCATACAGGTTGATCCGCGCCGCCGATGCTGCTTGGCCCAGCTGCCATTGGGCCTTTTCGAAACGCTCGCGCGCACCATCGGTGATCTGGCGAAAGTGTTCGCGGTAGTCATCGAAGCCCTCAAGGATGGTGCGGGCGATGGCAAGGGCGGACGTGGGCTGCGACATGCGGGAAACCTCGAACGGGCATCGGGAAGCCCTGAGCTTAGCCAGTGCGGGAACCCAGGAGAAGAAGGATTTTCGCCGCGCCGTTCTACAACCTTGTCAACTTTGTACATTAATTTGCAATTTTTATAAGTCGACCGGATGGTCAACTAACGCACTAGAAACGTGCAACGCGTCATTCGCCTGAGCCTCTCACAGCGTGGCCTGGCGCTTGAATCCAAGAAAAAGGCGCCTATCGCCAGCCCCCGACACAAAATTCGATTTTGGATCCAACTAAGGGAAACCCTGATTACCACCTTGATGGCACTTTGATATACAGCGCGCCCTTTCCCACCCTGACAAGGCCATAGGCCGATGCGGGAAGAGGTTCTAATCGTCCAAGGAGCATTGAGATGTCATTGAGGAACATGAGAATCGGTATGCGCGCCGGTCTGAGTTTTGCCGCGTTGGCCAGTTTGCTGGTGATGGTGGGGCTGTTTGGCCTGGGCCAGATGGCCAAGCTGCGTGAAAGCGCGCTGGTGATTGAGCAAACGTGGATGCCCAGCATCGAGAACATTCACGACAGTGCGGCCCTGGTGGCCACTATCCGCTTGGAGTCCCTGCGCCTGGTAAGCACCGACGAATCTCGCGTGCGTGACACCAGCAGAGCAGTGATCAGCCGCACCAGCGATGAACTGCAAAAGCTGCTCGACCGGCATGAAGCCCTGCTGAGCAACGACGCCGAACGCGACCTGCTCAAGACCCTCAAAGGCCACGTAACCACCTACCTCGCCATCGTCGCGCAAATGATCGCGCTGGTGGACCAGGACCAACAGCAGGAAGCCCTCGACTTGCTAGTCGGTCGCCTCGCGCCCCAGGGCGGCGTGCTGAGCCAGAGCCTGGAAAACTTGATTGTGTTCAACCAGAACGGCGTCGAAGCCGCTGCCGATTCGGCCGCGCAGCTGTATGGGAGCGCGCAGTGGGTGGTCGGCCTGATTATCGTGGTTGCACTGATCGCTACCCTCCTGCTGGCGTGGTTGCTCACCCGCAGCATCACCGTGCCGATCGGCCAGGCGCTGGGGGTGGCCCGCACCATCGCCAACGGCGACCTGAGCCAGCCCATCACCGTCAGCGGCAAGGACGAAGCAGCTCAGCTACTGACCGCCCTGGCCAGTATGCAAGCACAGTTGCAGGGCACCATTCGTGGAATCAGCGAATCGGCCCGGCAACTGGCCTCGGCCGCCGAGGAGATGAGCTCGGTGATGGATCAGAGCACACGCGGCTTGCAGGCCCAGAACGACGAAATCGAGCAAGCCGCGACCGCCGTCAACCAAATGAGCGCGGCCGTCGACGAGGTAGCGGGCAATGCGGTGTCCAGCGCCGAGGCGTCCCAGGCCTCCGACGAAGACAGCAAACATGGCCACTACCAGATCAGTGAAACCATCAGCTCAATCCAGAACCTAGTGGACGAAGTGCTCGGCGCCTCGAATAAAGCCGAGGGCTTGGCGCTACAGGCCCAGGACATCAGCAAGGTGCTTGAGGTGATACGGGGCATTGCCGGGCAGACCAACTTGCTGGCGCTGAATGCGGCGATTGAAGCGGCGCGCGCAGGCGAGGCCGGGCGGGGCTTTGCGGTGGTCGCCGATGAGGTGCGTTCATTGGCGCAGCGCACCCAGGACTCCACCGAAGAAATCGAGCAGATGATCAGCGGCATCCAGCAAGGCACCCAAGCCACCGTTGACGCACTCAACAGCAGCGCCGAGCACGCCGGCCAGACTCTGCAGCGGGCCAACAGCGCCGGCAGCGCGCTGGAAAAGATCACCGCCGCCATTTCGCAGATCAGCCAGCGCAATCTGGTGATCGCCAGCGCCGCCGAGCAGCAGGCGCTGGTGGCGCGCGAGGTCGACCGCAGCCTGGTCAATATCCGCGACCTGTCCACCCAGACCGCCGCCGGTGCCACCCAGACATCGGCCGCCAGCCAAGAGCTGTCGCGCCTGGCGGTGGACCTCAATGGCATGGTGCTGCGCTTCGTCGTGTAATCAGGGATTGTGTCGCGCAGGGCGCTGGGCAACACTCGCCGGCTTATTCGCGTAGGAAGTTTTCCGTGAGACCTGTCGACACCCTCTACCTGCTGGGACTGGCCGCTATCTGGGGCGCGAGTTTCTTGTTTATGCGCATCATTGCGCCGGAAATAGGTACGCTGCCCACCGCGTTCTTCCGCGTATCGATCGCCGCCGCCGGCTTGCTGGTGATGCTGGCCGTGATGCGGGTGAAATGGGATTTCCAGGGTAAATTCAGAACCGTCCTGCTGCTGGGGGTGATCAATTCCGGGATCCCCGCCACCATGTACTCGGTGGCCGCCCAAGTGCTGCCGGCCGGCTATTCGGCGATTTTCAACGCCACCACGCCGCTGATGGGCGTGTTGATCGGCGGGTTGTTTTTCAGCGAACGCCTGACCCCCTCGAAAATCGCCGGCGTGTGCCTGGGCCTGCTGGGCGTGGCCGTGCTGACCCGCGCCGGGCCGGTGGCATTCGACCTGCCCCTGCTGATGGGTGCCCTCGCCTGCCTGCTGGCCACCACCTGCTATGGCTTTGCCGGGTTCCTGGCACGCCGCTGGCTGGATCGACGCGGCGGCCTGGACAGCCGCCTCGCCGCTCTAGGCAGCATGCTCGGCGCGACCTTGTTTCTACTGCCATTCTTCGCCGTCAGTGCCCTATATCAGCCACCGGCCAGTTGGGGCGGTTGGCAGGTCTGGGCATCGCTGCTGGGGCTCGGGTTGGTGTGTACGGCGTTTGCCTACGTGCTGTACTTCCGCTTGCTGACGGCCATCGGGCCGGTGCGCTCGATGACCACCACATTCCTGATCCCGCCGTTTGGCGTGCTGTGGGGCGCCTTATTGCTGGATGAGCCGCTGTCCATGGCTCATCTATATGGTGGGGTGTTGATCGCGGGCGCGTTGTGGCTGGTATTACGGGTAGGGAAACTGGCCAAGACCTTGTAGGCAGGTTTCATGCGGGAGTCAGGGACGGTCGTTATACTGCCGCCCGGTATTTTCAAGGATTCCCCCCATGCTGACCCTGCCCTGGCTGTACCTGGCACTGCTTTCCATCGGCTATGTAATGGCCCTGGTTTACGGACAATTGGGTGCACTGGCGTTGGTGTCAGTCGCCCTGCTGCTGGTCGCCGGCTATGCCGTGCGCCAACAACACACACCCTGGGCGCGCTACCTGGGCCACGGCTTGTTTATCGTATTGGCGCTGGGCCTGGCGATGCATTGGTTGCCGGGCTTCTATAACGGCCGCGGGATCGACCCGCAACGCTTCACCCCCGATGCAGTGCCGTTCTCGATGTACCTGAATCAGGACAAACCTCTGATCGGCTTCTGGCTGCTGCTGGCCTGCCCCTGGATCGTGGCGCGGCGCGCGTTGCGCCTGTCGATCTGTGTCACCGCCCTGGCCTTGACCCTCACCGCCATCGCGGCACTGGGCGGCGCGGCGCTGCTTGGCATCATCAGTTGGGCACCGAAATGGCCGGATCCGGCGTGGCTGTGGGTGCTCAATAATCTGCTGTTGGTCACGCTGGTGGAAGAAGCGCTGTTCCGTGGCTACATTCAAGGCGGCTTGAGCCGGCGCTTCAAGCACCTGCCCTATGGCGACAACCTGGCGCTGTTGTTGGCGTCGCTGCTATTTGGCCTGGTGCACCTGGGGGCGGGGTGGCACTGGGTGCTGCTGGCGAGCATTGCCGGGGTCGGTTACGGCTTGGCATACCGGTTTGGCGGCCTGGGGGCGGCGATTGCCACGCACTTTGGCTTGAACCTGCTTCACTTCGGCTTGTTTACGTATCCGATGCTGGCCGGTTGATTGTTGCAAAAATAAGTTAAATAAACCCCCGTGCCGGTCGATACCCCCTGAAAGCCTTGCGGATTGAACAATCATGCGTAATAACCAGCCCGTTACCCAGCGCGAACGTACCTTCCCCGCTCAGCAACGGTTGATCTCCACCACGGATGCCAAGGGCGTGATCACTTACTGTAACGACGCGTTTGTCGAGATCAGTGGGTTCAGCCGTGAAGAACTGCTGCGCGCCCCGCACAACCTGGTACGTCACCCGGATGTTCCGGCGGCAGTGTTCGCGCACATGTGGACGACGCTCAAACAAGGCTTGCCATGGATGGGCATTGTCAAGAACCGCTGCAAGACCGGCGATCATTACTGGGTGAACGCCTATGTAACGCCGATTTTCGATGGCAACCAGGTGGTCGGCTACGAATCGGTGCGGGTCAAACCCACCGCCGAGCAGATCCGCCGGGCCGAAGCGCTCTACCAACGCATCAACCAGGGCAAGTCGGCGATTCCACGGCGCGACAAGTGGCTACCGGTGCTACAGGACTGGGTGCCTTTTATTCTGGTGAGCCAGTTGAGCTTTATGATCGGTGCCTGGCTTAACTCCCACTGGGGTTTTGCCTTGGCCGCGGCGCTGTCGGTGCCCTTGGGCCTGCTGGGCCTGAGCTGGCAACAGCGCGGCCTAAAGCGCCTGCTGCGCCTGGCCGAGCAGACCACGTCCGACCCGTTGATCGCGCAGATGTACACCGACAGCCGTGGCGCCCAGGCGCGTCTGGAGATGTCGATCCTCAGCCAGGAGGCGCGTCTGAGGACGTGTCTGACCCGCTTGCAGGACACTGCCGAGCACCTCAACGATCAGGCGTCGCAGTCCAATACCCTGGCGCATAACAGCTCCAGCAGCCTGGAACGCCAGCGCGTCGAAACCGAGCAAGTGGCCACCGCCGTCAACCAGATGGCCGCGACCACCCAGGAAGTGGCCAGCCACGTGCAGCGCACCGCCGATGCCACGCAGGAAGCCAATCGCCTGACCGGTCGCGGCCGCGATATCGCCGGGGAAACCCGCGAGGCAATTCAGCGCTTGTCCACCGCCGTGGGTGAAACCGGTGTCACCGTGACCCAACTGGCCAAGGACAGCGATGAAATCGGTGGCGTGGTCGATGTGATCAAAGGCATTGCCGACCAGACCAACCTGCTGGCGCTGAACGCCGCCATTGAAGCGGCGCGTGCCGGTGAAATGGGTCGAGGCTTTGCCGTAGTGGCCGACGAGGTTCGCCAACTGGCGCAACGTACCGCCGAGTCTACCGGGCAGATCCATACCTTGATCGCCAAGCTGCAACAAACCGCCAGCGCGGCCGTGCAGACCATGGATGCCGGGCATCGCCAGGCCGAAGAAGGCGTGGCACGGGTAATGGAAGCGGATCAGGCGCTGGTGGGCATCAGCGAAGCGGTGGCGCACATCACCGATATGACCAGCCAGATCGCCGCCGCGACCGAGGAGCAAAGCTCGGTGGCTGAGGAGATCAGCCGCAATATCAGCACCATTGCACTGCTGGCCGATCAAACCTCGGAACAGGCACTGAACTCGGCGCAATTGAGTGAAGACCTGACCCACACAGCTAATAGCCAGTATTCCTTGGTCGAACGTTTCAACCGTTAGACCGCTATCGGGAGCAAGCCCCCTCCCACAGTTAACCGCGTACATCCCTTGGAATGCGGTCGAATGTGGGAGGGGGCTTGCTCCCGATTGGCCCTAACAGACGCTGAGAAACTCAGCCACCTGCACGGCCGCAGCCTCCAAATGCTGCTCATGCGTAAACCCCGAAGCCTTCAACGGCTTCAAGTCGTGATCCCCCGCCACCAGCCACATCACCTCGATGCTCGGCGATAACGCATAACGCTCCACCGCGGCCCGATTGCCCAGGGCATCGCGCTCACCTTGCACGATCAAGGCCGGGGTCTTCAGCTCGGCCAAATGTTCGACCCGAGGCTTCTGCGGCTTGCCCACCGCATAAAACGGATACCCCAGGCACACCAACCCCTCGGCGCCCAGTTCGTCGGCCACCAGACTGGCCATGCGCCCGCCCATGGACTTGCCACCGATGGCCACAGACCCAGCGACATGACGCCGCACCTCGGCATACACCTCACGCCAGGCCTGCAGCAGTTTCGGTGCCGGGTTAGGTGGGCGTTTGCCGCCGTCGAGCCGGCGCTGAGCCATATAGGGAAACTCGAAGCGCAACACGTTCACGCCTTGTGCGGCAAGGCGTGCAGCCATGTCGTTCATAAAGGTCGAGTCCATTGGCGCGCCGGCGCCGTGGGCCAGGATAAGCGTGATCGGCCCGCCCGAAGGCGCGTTGGACGCGACATCCCACAACCAGCCATGTTCCCGCGCACACTGCGCCCATTGATCCCCGTCAATACTGGCCTTGTGCTCTTTGCCCATGCTTGCCTCGCTATTTAGTCTGCCTATAACTCCAGCCCAAGTGCCGCTCGGCTTGGGTTGAACCGTGGATGGGGAACCATGAACACTACATTAAGTACCGCCTATAACTACAAGGTGGTCCGCCAATTCGCCATTATGACGGTGGTGTGGGGCATCGTCGGCATGGGGCTCGGGGTTTTTCTCGCCGCCCAATTGGTTTGGCCCGCGCTCAACTTCGATTTGCCCTGGACCAGCTTTGGCCGTTTACGCCCACTGCATACCAACGCGGTGATCTTCGCGTTCGGTGGCTGTGCGCTATTCGCCAGCTCCTTCTACTCGGTGCAGCGCACCTGCCAGACCCAGCTGTTCGCGCCGAAACTCGCCGCGTTCTGCTTCTGGGGCTGGCAACTGGTGATCCTGCTCGCCGCAATCACCTTGCCGCTGGGCTACACCAGTTCCAAGGAATACGCCGAGCTGGAATGGCCGATCGACATCTTGATCACCATCGTCTGGGTGGCCTACGCCATTGTGTTCTTCGGCACCGTGGCCAAGCGCAACACCAAGCACATCTACGTCGGTAACTGGTTCTTCGGTGCGTTCATCATCACCGTGGCCATCCTGCATATCGTCAACAACCTGGAAATCCCGGTCAGCCTGACCAAGTCCTACTCGCTGTACGGCGGTGCGACGGATGCCATGGTGCAGTGGTGGTATGGGCACAACGCGGTAGGCTTTTTCCTCACCGCCGGTTTCCTCGGCATGATGTATTACTTCGTGCCCAAGCAAGCCGAGCGTCCGGTGTACTCCTATCGCCTGTCCATCGTGCACTTCTGGGCGCTGATCACCCTGTACATCTGGGCCGGTCCGCACCACCTGCACTACACCGCACTGCCGGACTGGGCACAGTCCCTGGGCATGGTGATGTCGCTGGTTCTGCTGGCGCCAAGCTGGGGCGGCATGATCAACGGCATGATGACCCTCTCGGGCGCCTGGCATAAATTGCGCAGCGACCCGATCCTGCGCTTCCTGGTGGTGTCCCTGGCGTTCTACGGCATGTCGACCTTCGAAGGTCCGATGATGGCGATCAAGACCGTCAACTCGCTTTCCCACTACACCGACTGGACCATCGGCCACGTTCACGCCGGCGCCCTCGGTTGGGTGGCGATGATCTCCATCGGCGCGCTGTATCACATGATCCCGAAAGTCTTCGGCCGCGAGCAGATGTACAGCCTTGGCCTGATCAACGCGCACTTCTGGCTGGCCACCATCGGCACCGTGCTCTACATCGCCTCGATGTGGGTCAACGGCATTGCCCAGGGCCTGATGTGGCGTGCGATCAACGACGACGGCACCTTGACCTACTCCTTCGTCGAGACCCTGGTGGCCAGCCACCCAGGCTTCATCGTGCGGCTGGTGGGCGGCGCGGTGTTCCTCAGCGGCATGTTGCTGATGGCTTACAACACATGGCGCACCGTGCGCTCGGCACAACCTGTCGAAGCCGCCCCTGTCGCGCAGATGGCCTGAGGAGTCAGTGATGAAACACGAAACGATTGAAAAGAACGTCGGCCTGATGATGCTGCTGATGGTGCTCGCCGTGAGCATCGGCGGCCTGACCCAGATCGTCCCGCTGTTCTTCCAGGACGTGACCAACAAGCCGGTCGAAGGCATGAAGCCCTACACCGCGCTGCAACTGGAAGGCCGCGACATCTACATCCGCGAAGGCTGCGTGCAATGCCACTCGCAGATGATCCGCCCGTTCCGCGCCGAAACCGAACGCTACGGCCACTACTCGGTCGCCGGCGAAAGCGTGTGGGACCACCCGTTCCTGTGGGGCTCCAAGCGCACCGGCCCGGACCTGGCGCGCGTCGGCGCACGCTACTCCGACGACTGGCACCGTGCGCACTTGTACAACCCGCGCAACGTGGTGCCTGAGTCGAAAATGCCGGCCTACCCGTGGCTCGTCACGGCCCCGGTCGACAGCAGCCACACCGAGACCAAGTTGAACGTAATGCGCACCCTCGGCGTGCCGTACACCGACGACGACATCAAGGGCGCCGTGGCCAGCCTCAAGGGCAAAACCGAGATGGACGCGCTGGTCTCGTACCTGCAAGTGCTCGGCACTGCCATCAAGAGCAAGAGGTGAGCCATGGGATTTGAATTCGATGCGGGCACCATCCGCGGCCTCGGCACGCTGGTGGTCGCCATCGCCTTTATCGGCTTGTCGCTGTGGGTGTTCAACAATCGGCGCAATGCGGAATTCGAGCAGGCGCGCCTGCTGCCGTTCGCCGACGAGCCCACCGCCCCCCCATCCGACGCTCAAGAAGAGCCTGCAATAAGGAGCACTCGGCCATGACCCTATTTTGGAGTACATGGATCTGCGTACTGACCATCGGCAGCCTGATCGGGCTGACCTGGCTGTTGATCTCCACCCGCAAGGGCGAGACCAAGGGCAGTGTCGACCAGACCATGGGCCACGCCTTCGATGGCATCGAGGAATACGACAACCCCCTGCCCCAGTGGTGGTTCATGCTGTTCGTCGGCACCTTGGTGTTCGCGGTCGGCTACCTGATCCTCTATCCGGGCCTGGGCAACTGGAAAGGCGTGCTGCCGGGCTATGAAGGCGGTTGGACCCAGGCCAAGGAATGGGAAAAGGAAATGGCCAAGGCCGATGCGAAATTTGGGCCGATCTACGCCAAATTCGCGGCCATGCCCGTGGAAGAAGTAGCCAAAGACCCACAAGCGCTGAAAATGGGTGGCCGCCTGTTCGCCTCCAACTGCGCCGTGTGCCACGGCTCGGATGCCAAGGGCGCATACGGCTTCCCAAACCTGGCCGACAACCTGTGGCGCTGGGGCGGCTCTGCCGAGGCGATCAAGACCACCATCATGAACGGTCGCCACGCGGCGATGCCGGCCTGGGGTGAAGTACTGGGCGAAGACGGCGTGAAAAACGTCGCGGCCTATGTGCGCCACGACCTGGCCAAGTTGCCGCTGCCGGCCGATAGCACCGTCGATCTGGCCGCTGGCCAGGCCACCTTCAACACCACTTGCGTTGCCTGCCACGGCCCGCAAGGCCACGGTGTGGAAGCCATGGGCGCGCCTAACCTGACCGAACCCGCCGGCTTCATCTACGGCACCGGCCTGGCGCAATTGCAGCAGACCATCCGTCACGGCCGTCAAGGCCAGATGCCAGCGCAGGAAGCCCTGCAAGGCAATGACAAAGTGCACCTGCTGGCGGCTTACGTGTACAGCCTGTCCCACAACGCTGATGGCGCAAAGCCAGAAAGCCAAGCGCAATAACCACTCAAGGCCGCCCCGCCCGGGGCGGCCGCTGCTTCGTCTGTAGGAGCGGGCTTGCTCGCTCCCACACCGACCGCCCTACGCGACCAAGTGTCGCACCCGTCTAAAGCAAACCTTTCCCCTCCTCCCATTCGGGTCTACGCTTGCTTGCACAGTGGACCGATCCTGGTGTACGCGACGAGTCACGTTGCGACCTGCAAAATTTCCTGTCCACTTGATCAGCTTTCCATTTCGGATTTTGTCCTTACGCCAAACATGGAAAGGGCGCAGAATCTGGCGTGGAACGCATTGATACAGGTCAGTCATTGCGTTGCAATGACCCCTCGCTTTCTACATACTTGCGGCCGATTTTTACCTATAAAAAAACCTAAACCGTGGAACCTTAGAATGAGCACAGCAATCAGTCCGACTGCTTATAACTATAAGGTAGTCCGCCAGTTCGCCATCATGACGGTGGTCTGGGGGATCCTTGGCATGGGGCTCGGGGTCTTCATCGCCTCGCAACTGGTCTGGCCGGAATTGAATTTCGACCTGCCCTGGACGACCTTCGGTCGCCTGCGCCCGCTGCACACCAACCTGGTGATTTTCGCCTTCGGCGGATGTGCATTGTTTGCCACCTCCTACTATGTCGTGCAGCGAACCTGCCAGACGCGACTGATCTCCGATGGCCTCGCCGCTTTTACCTTCTGGGGCTGGCAAGCGGTCATCATCGGCGCCATCGTCACCCTGCCGTTGGGTTACACCACCACCAAGGAATACGCCGAGCTGGAATGGCCCATCGCCATTTTGCTGGCCGTGGTCTGGGTGACCTACGCTGCGGTGTTCTTCGGCACCATCATCAAGCGCAAGACCAAGCACATCTATGTGGGCAACTGGTTCTACGGCGCGTTCATCCTGGTGACGGCGATGCTGCACATCGTCAACCACGCGTCGTTGCCGGTCAGCCTGTTCAAGTCCTATTCGGCTTATTCGGGCGCGACGGACGCAATGATCCAGTGGTGGTACGGGCATAACGCCGTGGGCTTTTTCCTCACCACCGGGTTCCTGGGGATGATGTACTACTTCGTGCCGAAACAGGCCGAACGCCCTATCTACTCCTATCGCCTGTCCATCGTGCACTTCTGGGCGCTGATCACCCTGTATATCTGGGCCGGTCCGCACCACCTGCACTACACCGCGCTGCCGGACTGGGCGCAATCCCTGGGCATGGCCATGTCGATCATCCTGCTGGCGCCAAGCTGGGGCGGCATGATCAACGGCATGATGACCCTCTCGGGCGCCTGGCATAAATTACGCACCGACCCGATCCTGCGGTTCCTGGTGGTGTCCCTGGCGTTCTACGGCATGTCGACCTTCGAAGGTCCGATGATGGCGATCAAGACCGTCAACTCGCTCTCCCACTACACCGACTGGACCATCGGCCACGTACACGCCGGCGCCCTCGGTTGGGTGGCGATGATCTCCATCGGCGCGCTGTACCACATGATCCCCAAACTGTTCGGCCGCGAGCAGATGCACAGCGTCGGGCTGATCAACACGCACTTCTGGCTGGCCACCATTGGCACCGTGCTCTACATCGCTTCGATGTGGGTCAACGGCATCACCCAGGGCCTGATGTGGCGTGCGATCAACGATGACGGCACCCTCACCTACTCCTTCGTCGAAGCGCTGCAAGCCAGCCACCCGGGCTACATCGTTCGTGCCCTGGGGGGTGCATTCTTTGCCGCCGGCATGCTGTTCATGGCCTACAACGTGTTCCGCACCGTGCGGGCCTCGGACCCTGTAAAAGCTGAAGCCGCCGCCAAGATCGCCGTTGTGGGAGCCCACTGATGAAGCATGAAGTAGTCGAGAAGAATATCGGCCTGCTGGCCTTCTTCATGGTCATCGCCGTGAGCATCGGCGGCTTGACCCAAATCGTCCCGCTGTTCTTCCAGGACGTGACCAACAAGCCGGTCGAAGGCATGAAGCCGCGCACCGCCCTTGAACTGGAAGGCCGCGACGTCTACATCGCCAACGGCTGCGTGGGCTGCCACTCGCAGATGATCCGCCCGTTCCGCGCCGAAACCGAACGCTACGGCCACTACTCGGTCGCCGGCGAAAGCGTGTGGGACCACCCGTTCCTGTGGGGTTCCAAGCGCACCGGCCCGGACCTGGCGCGCGTGGGCGGGCGTTACTCCGATGATTGGCAACGTGCGCACCTGTACAACCCGCGCAACGTCGTGCCCGAGTCGAAAATGCCGGCGTACCCGTTCCTCGTGGAAAACAAGCTCGACGGCAAGGACACCGCGAAGAAGATGGAAGTCCTGCGCACCCTGGGCGTGCCCTACACCGACGAAGACATCGCCGGTGCCGCGGCTGCCGTGAAGGGCAAGACCGAAATGGACGCATTGGTGGCCTACCTGCAGGGCCTGGGCACCATCATCAAAAGCAAACGGTGATTCTTCATGGATATCGGGATGATTCGTGGCCTGGGCACCGTTGTGGTGATGGTGGCCTTTGTCGGCCTGGCGCTGTGGGTATTCAGCCCCAAGCGCAAGTCGGAGTTTGACGACGCAACCATGCTGCCCTTTGCGGATGACCCCGAAGCCATCAAGCACGTCGAGCAAGCTTCTAGGAGTAACAAAGAATGACTACGTTCTGGAGTCTGTACGTCACAGTCCTCAGTCTGGGTACCATCTTCGCCCTGACCTGGCTGCTGCTGTCGACCCGCAAGGGCCAGCGCGCCGAGCAAACCGACGAAACCGTCGGCCACTCGTTCGACGGCATCGAGGAGTACGACAACCCGCTGCCCAAGTGGTGGTTCATGCTGTTCGTCGGCACCATCGTGTTTGCCCTTGGTTACCTGGTGCTGTACCCGGGCCTGGGCAACTGGAAGGGTCTGCTGCCGGGCTACAACTACCTCGACAACGACAAGCAAACCCCCTTCGCCAACGGTCAGACCGGCTGGACCGGCGTGCACGAATGGGAGAAGGAAATGGCCCGTTCGGACGCCAAGTTCGGGCCGATCTTCGCCAAATTCGCCTCGATGCCGATCGAAGAAGTTGCCAAGGATCCGCAAGCGCTGAAAATGGGCGGCCGCCTGTTCGCGTCCAACTGCTCGGTGTGCCACGGCTCCGACGCCAAGGGCGCCTATGGCTTCCCCAACCTGACCGACGCCGACTGGCGCTGGGGCGGCGAACCTAACACCATCAAGGAAACCATCCTCAAAGGCCGCCACGCGGTGATGCCAGGCTGGGCCGAAGTGATTGGCGAACAAGGCGTGGCCGATGTGGCCGGTTTTGTGGTGACCAAGCTCGACGGTCGCAAGCTGCCTGAAGGGGCCAAGGCCGACGTGGCCAACGGCGAAAAACTCTTCGCCGCCAACTGCGTGGCCTGCCACGGTCCCGCCGGCAAAGGCACCCCCGCCATGGGCGCCCCCGACCTGACCCACCCCGGCGCGTTCATCTACGGTTCGAGCTTCGCTCAGTTGCAGCAGACCATCCGCTACGGCCGTCAGGGCCAGATGCCTGCGCAGGAACAACTGCAAGGCAACGACAAGGTGCACTTGCTCGCGGCGTATGTGTACAGCTTGTCTCATGCAGACAAAAAGGCCGAGGAGCAGTGAGACTGATCGTTATTTAGCAACACAGAAACAACCCATGTGAGAGGGGGCTGGCCCCCCGATAGCAGTGGGCCAGTCATGCCTTTATTGACTGACACTCTGCTATCGGGGGCCAGCCCTTCTCACATTGGATCTCTGGCATTTTTGAAGGTCGAACCGGCAAAACCGTCCATACTTCCCAAGTCAATTGATCCAGATCACGTACACCATCAATTGATTTCCCCCAACGCGACCAAAGGTCGCACCCTTGGCGTACCATCGGGGGCGTATCATTACGCTACTGCAACATCCTTAATTTGACCCCGGTTGGCACGTACTGGCCGAGGCAAATCTCCACCGCCGTGGGATGCAATGATGAGCGACCAAATACCGGTACATGACGTTACCCCGCCTGCCAAACATTCAAGCCAGACGGTCGATCTCTACGCCGCGCGCGAGAAGATCTACACCCGTGCCTTCACTGGCCTGTTCCGCAACCTGCGCATGCTCGGCGGTGCCGCGCTGTTCCTGCTCTACTTCGGCACGGTGTGGCTGAACTGGGGCGGTCACCAGGCCGTGTGGTGGAATTTGCCGGAACGTAAGTTCTTTATTTTCGGCGCAACCTTCTGGCCTCAGGACTTCATCCTGCTGTCTGGCATCCTGATCGTCGCCGCGTTCGGCCTGTTCTTTATCACGGTGTACGCCGGGCGCGTGTGGTGCGGCTATACCTGCCCGCAAAGCGTGTGGACGTGGATCTTCATGTGGTGCGAGAAGGTCACCGAAGGCGACCGCAACCAACGCATCAAGCTGGACAAAGCGCCGATGAGCGCCAACAAATTCCTGCGCAAGTTCAGCAAGCACAGCCTGTGGCTGATCATCGGTTTCGTCACCGGCATGACGTTCGTCGGTTACTTCTCGCCGATCCGCGAACTGGTCTTCGACTTCTTCACCGGCCAGGCCGATGGCTGGTCGTATTTCTGGGTCGGTTTCTTCACCCTTGCCACCTATGGCAACGCCGGCTGGCTGCGCGAACAGGTGTGCATCTACATGTGCCCTTATGCGCGTTTCCAGAGTGTGATGTTCGACAAGGACACCCTGATCGTCTCCTACGACCCACGCCGTGGCGAACTGCGCGGGCCACGTAAAAAAGGCGCCGACTACAAGGCCCAGGGCCTGGGCGACTGCATCGACTGCACCATGTGCGTACAGGTATGCCCGACCGGCATCGACATCCGTGACGGCCTGCAGATCGAGTGCATCGGCTGCGCGGCGTGCATCGATGCCTGCGACAACATCATGGATAAGATGGAGTACCCACGCGGCCTGATCAGCTACACCACCGAACACAACCTGTCCGGCCAGAAAACCCACAAGCTGCGTCCACGTCTGATCGGCTATGCGTTGGTATTGCTGGCGATGATCAGCCTGTTGGTCACCGCGTTTTTCATGCGTTCGCTGGTGGGCTTCGACGTCAGCAAAGACCGCGTGCTGTTCCGCGAAAACGCCGAAGGCCGCATCGAAAACGTCTACAGCCTGAAGATCATGAACAAGGACCAGCGCGACCACACCTACGTGCTCGATGCCGCCGGCCTGCCGGATCTCAAGTTGCAGGGCCGCCGCGAGATCAAGGTGTCCGCCGGCGATATCGTGAGCATGCCGGTGGAACTGTCGAGTGCGCCGGAACAAGTGCCATCGAGTACCAACGAGGTGACGTTCATCCTCAAGGATGCCGATGACCCGAGCATTCACGTCGAAGCCAAGAGCCGATTCATCGGCCCTCAGGTCCGTTAACCCAACGTTGTTAAACAGAGAGCCGAACAATGCCCGTAGCCACTGCCGCAAGCCCTTGGTACAAGCACCTCTGGCCCTGGATCATCATCGGTATCCTCGCCTGCTCGGTGGCCTTGACCTTGTCCATGGTGACGATCGCGGTGAACAACCCGGACAACCTGGTCAACGACAACTACTACGAGGCCGGCAAAGGCATCAACCGCTCCCTGGATCGTGAACGCCTGGCCCAGACCCTGCAGTTGCGCGCCAAGCTGCACCTGGACGAACTGACCGGCGAGGTCGAGCTGAACCTCACCGGCTACAGCAACCCCAACACCCTGCAACTGAACCTGATTTCACCGACCCAGCCGGAGAAAGACCGCAAGATCAACCTGACCCGCAGCGACAGCGAGCCGGGCCGCTACCTGGGTCAGGTGACCGATAAGGTCGAAGGCCGCCGTTTCGTGGAGCTTTTGGGTGTGGAAGGCGACAAGACCTGGCGCTTGTTCGAGGAAGAAGAAGTCAGCCACGACAAAGACTTACTGCTGGGGGATGAGCCCTTGCAGGGCGCCGAAGACCTGAAGAAGTAAACACTCTGCGCTTCGCACGTCGCGGCCCCGCCCCTCCCTGCGAGAGCCGGGCTGGCCCGCGACGAGGCCCTACCAGCCCCTAAAGATTCCAAGCCATGACCACCCCGCTTCCCTGCTACCACTGCGCCCTGCCCGTGCCGCCCGGCAGCCGGTTCACCGCTCAGATCCTCGGCGAGCGCCGTGAACTCTGCTGCCCAGGTTGCCAGGCGGTGGCCGAAGCGATTGTGGCCGGGGGCCTGGAAAGCTATTACCAGCATCGCAGCGAAGCTTCGGCCAACCCCGAAGCGCTGCCGGTGCAACTGGTGGAGGAGCTGGCGCTGTATGACCGCGCCGACGTGCAAAAACCCTTTGTGCGCCATGACGGCGAACTGGCCGAAACCACCCTACTGATGGAAGGCATCAGTTGCGCGGCGTGTGGCTGGCTGATCGAAAAACACCTGCGCAGCCTGCCCGCCGTGGCCGAGGCACGGCTGAACCTGTCCAACCATCGCTTGCAGGTCCGCTGGGCCGATGGGCAACTGCCGTTGAGCCAGGTGCTCAGCGAACTGCGCCATATCGGCTATGCCGCCCACCCGTATCAGGCGGACCGCGCCGCTGAGCAATTGGCCAGTGAAAACCGTCTGGCCCTGCGCCAACTGGGCGTGGCCGGCTTGCTGTGGTTCCAGGCGATGATGGCAACCATGGCCACTTGGCCGGAATTCAATATCGACCTGAGCCCAGAGCTGCACGTCATCCTGCGCTGGGTAGCGATGTTTCTGACCACCCCCATCGTGTTCTACAGCTGCGCGCCGTTTTTCAAGGGCGCGTTGCGCGACCTGCGCACCCGCCATCTGACCATGGATGTGTCGGTGTCCCTGGCGATTGGCGGCGCCTACCTGGCGGGCATCTGGACCGCCATCAGTGGCGTGGGCGAGCTGTATTTCGATGCAGTGGGCATGTTCGCGCTGTTCCTGCTGGCCGGGCGCTATCTGGAACGCCGTGCCCGCGAACGCACCGCCGCCGCCACTGCGCAACTGGTCAACCTGCTGCCGGCGTCGTGCCTGCGGGTGCAAAGCGACGGCCAGAGCGAGCGCATCCTGCTCAGCGAACTGGCCGTGGGCGACCGCGTGCGCGTACACCCTGGCGCGGTACTGCCGGCGGACGGGGTGATCCTCGACGGTCAGTCCAGCATCGACGAGTCGCTGCTGACCGGCGAGTACCTGCCGCAAGCGCGACAGGTGGGCGATAGCGTCACCGCCGGCACCCTGAATGTGGAAGGCGCGCTGACCGTTGAAGTACGTGCCCTGGGCCACGACACCCGCCTGTCCGCCATCGTGCGCTTGCTGGAACGGGCCCAGGCCGAGAAACCGCGGCTGGCCCAGATCGCCGACCGTGCCGCGCAATGGTTCCTGCTGGGCTCGCTGCTTGCCGCCGCGCTGATCGGCTTGTGGTGGTGGCAGTTGGACGCGTCGCGGGCATTCTGGATCGTACTGGCGATGCTGGTGGCGACCTGCCCGTGCGCCTTGTCGCTGGCCACACCCACCGCCCTCACCGCCGCCACCGGCACCCTGCACAAACTCGGTTTGCTGCTGACCCGCGGCCATGTGCTGGAGGGTCTTAACCAAATCGACACGGTGATTTTCGACAAGACCGGCACCCTCACCGAAGGCCGCCTGGCGCTGCGAGCGATTCGCCCCTTGGGCCCGTTGGACAGTGATGCCTGCCTGGGCCTGGCCGCCGCCCTGGAAAACCGTTCAGAGCACCCGATTGCCCGTGCCTTCGGGCGTGCGCCGCTGGCTGCCGATGAAGTGCTGAGCACCCCCGGCCTCGGCCTGGAGGGTCGCGTGGGCGAGCGCCTGCTGCGCATCGGCCAGCCGGGGTTCGTGTGTGAGCTCAGCGGCTGCGTCTTGCCCGCCTCACCCGACGAAGCCGGACAATGGCTGCTGCTGGGTGACAGCCAGGGCCCGCTCGCCTGGTTCGTGCTCGACGACCGCCTGCGCAGCGACGCACCGGCCTTGCTGCAAGCCTGCCAGGCACGCGGCTGGCGCACCCTGCTGCTCTCGGGGGACAGTTCGCCGATGGTCGCCAGCGTCGCGCTTGAGTTGGGCATCGACGAAGCCCACGGTGGCTTGCGCCCCGACGACAAACTGCAAGTGCTGCAACGCCTGCACCGGGAAGGCCGCAGGGTGTTGATGCTCGGCGATGGAGTCAACGATGTGCCGGTGCTCGCCGCCGCGGATATCAGTGTGGCCATGGGCTCGGCCACCGACCTGGCCAAGACCAGCGCCGACGCGGTGCTGCTGTCCAACCGCTTGGATGCGCTGGTGCAGGCCTTCAGCCTGGCGCGGCGCACCCGACGGGTGATCATTGAAAACCTGGTGTGGGCGGGGCTATACAATGGCCTTATGCTGCCGTTCGCCGCCCTCGGCTGGATCACGCCTATTTGGGCGGCGGTGGGCATGTCCCTCAGTTCGTTGACCGTGGTGCTCAACGCCCTGCGCCTGACTCGCCTGCCGAGCGCGCCGGCCGCCAGCGCCCCTCAAGTAACCCGCCCGCTGCCGGCTTGAGCCGCGCGGGCATGGAGTGCAGATGCCAGCTTTATACGTGATGATTCCGGCGGCGCTGCTATTAGTGGGCGTCGCCATCTACATCTTCTTCTGGGCCGTGGACAGCGGCCAATACGACGACCTCGACGGCCCGGCCCACAGCGTGCTGTTCGATGACCAGGACCCCAACCACTTGGCCGGCGTCGAAGAAGCCAACAGCCCCGAGCAACCGCCCAAGCCCCAAGAACCACCCCATGCTTGAACTGGCGCCGTTACTGGTTTCCGCGCTGATCCTCGGCCTGCTCGGTGGCGGCCATTGCCTGGGCATGTGCGGCGGACTGATGGGGGCGCTGACCCTGGCCATCCCTCAAGAGCAGCGCAGCCGTCGGTTTCGTCTGCTGCTGGCATACAACCTGGGGCGCATCCTCAGCTACGCCTGCGCCGGGCTGCTGATCGGCATGGCCGGCTGGGCCGTGGCCAATAGCCCGGCGGCCATGATTCTGCGGGTGTTGGCCGGTCTGCTGCTGATCAGCATGGGCCTGTACCTGGCCGGCTGGTGGAGCGGTCTGACCCGCATCGAACGCCTCGGGCGCGGCCTGTGGCGGCATATCCAGCCGATTGCCAACCGTTTGCTCCCGGTGTCCAGCCTGCCCCGCGCGTTGTTGCTGGGCGCGCTGTGGGGTTGGTTGCCGTGCGGGTTGGTCTACAGCACCCTGCTCTGGGCCGCCAGCCAAGGCAATGCGCTGGACAGTGGTTTGCTGATGCTGGCATTCGGCCTGGGCACCTGGCCGGTGTTGCTGGCCACCGGGCTGGCGGCGGAACGCGTCACTGCCTTACTGCGCAAGCGCAGCGTGCGCATGGCCGGCGGTGTGCTGGTGGTGCTCTTCGGTATCTGGACCCTGCCCGGCCCGCATCAGCACTGGTTGATGGGGCATTGAAACGCCGTGTGGCATAGCGCCGCTCCCCGTTGACGCAAATCAAGGCGCCCCCTACGGCCAACCCCTAGACTCGGCCCACTAGCCTATCCGGGGGACGCCCGCATGCTCGACGCCATTCGTTGGGACACCGATCTGATTAACCGCTACGACCTGGCAGGGCCGCGCTACACGTCCTACCCGACCGCCGTGCAATTCGACAGCCAAGTCGGCACATTCGACCTGCTCCACGCCCTGCGTGACAGCCGCAAGGCCACACGGCCGCTGTCGCTGTACGTGCATGTGCCGTTCTGCGCGAACATTTGCTACTACTGCGCCTGCAACAAGGTCATCACCAAGGACCGAGGCCGCGCCCACGCCTACCTGCAACGCCTGGAGCAGGAGATCCAACTGGTGGCTTGCCACCTGGACCCCAAGCAGCCGGTGGAGCAACTGCACTTCGGCGGCGGCACTCCGACCTTTCTCAGCCACGACGAACTGCGCCAGGTCATGACCTGCCTGCGCCAGCACTTCAACCTGCTGGACGATGACTCCGGCGACTATGGCATCGAGATCGACCCGCGCGAAGCCGACTGGGCCACCATGGGCCTGCTGCGCGAGCTGGGCTTTAACCGCGTGAGCATCGGCGTGCAAGACCTCGATCCCGAGGTCCAGCGCGCAGTGAACCGCCTGCAAAGTCTGGAAGAAACCCGCGCGGTGATCGACGCGGCACGCACCCTGCAATTTCGTTCGATCAACATCGACCTGATCTACGGCTTGCCCAAACAGACGCCGATCAACTTCGCGCGCACCGTGGAGGAAGTCATCAAGCTGCAGCCAGACCGCCTGTCGGTGTTCAACTATGCGCACCTGCCGGAACGTTTCATGCCGCAACGCCGGATCAACAGCGACGAACTGCCCTCCCCGGCGCAAAAACTGTTGATGCTGCAAACCACCATCGAACAACTGACCCAGGCCGGCTATCGCTACATCGGCATGGACCACTTCGCCCTGCCCGACGACGAGCTGGCCATCGCCCAGGAAGAGGGCCGGCTGCAACGCAACTTCCAGGGTTACACCACCCATGGTCATTGCGATCTGATCGGGCTTGGGGTGTCGGCCATCAGCCAGATCGGCGATCTGTACTGCCAGAACAGCAGTGACCTGAATACCTACCAGAACACCTTGGCTGGCGCGCAACTGGCCACCAGCCGTGGCCTGGTCTGCACCACGGACGATCGTTTGCGCCGTGAAGTGATTCAGCAACTGATCTGCAATTTCAGCCTGGCTTTCGAACCCGTCGAGCAGGCTTTCAATATTGATTTTCGCGGGTATTTCGCCGATCTCTGGCCGCAACTGGAGGCGATGGCCACGGACGGCCTGATCACCATCGACGAACACGGCATTCGCGTGCTGCCGGCAGGTCGACTGCTGGTGCGTTCGGTGTGCATGGTGTTCGATGCGTACTTGGAGCACCAGAACCGGCAGCGGTTTTCGCGGGTGATCTGAAGGGCAAGTCCCGGCGCGATGAGGGCCGGGGCGTTGCGCAAATCTCTATACCATTGGTGCTTTTTTGTACAGGCTGGCCTGACTGCCCACAGTGCGTTACCCTTACGCATTATGTGTGATTCCCCACAAGGATTTTAGTAATGTCCGAGCCAGTCAAGCTGCGCGCTCATAACCAGGCCCATTGCAAGGATTGCAGCCTGGCCCCCCTCTGCCTGCCACTTTCGCTGAATCTGGAAGACATGGATGCGCTGGACGACATCGTTAAACGCGGTCGCCCGCTGAAGAAAGGCGAGTTTCTGTTTCGCCAGGGCGACAAGTTCGATTCCGTCTATGCAGTACGCTCCGGCGCGTTGAAGACATTCAGCCTGAGCGACGGCGGCGAGGAACAAATCACCGGTTTCCATCTGCCGAGTGAGCTGGTGGGGTTATCGGGCATGGACACCGAGATTCACCCGGTATCGGCCCAGGCGCTGGAGACGACCTCGGTGTGCGAGATCCCCTTCGAACGCCTGGATGAGCTGGCGCTGCAATTGCCACAACTGCGCCGCCAGTTGATGCGTGTGATGAGTCGCGAGATCCGCGACGATCAACAGATGATGCTGCTGCTGTCGAAGAAAACCGCCGACGAGCGCATCGCCACCTTCCTGGTTAACCTCTCTGCCCGTTTTCGCGCCCGTGGGTTCTCGGCCAACCAATTCCGCCTGAGCATGTCGCGCAACGAAATCGGCAACTACCTGGGGCTGGCGGTGGAAACCGTGTCCCGCGTGTTCACCCGTTTCCAGCAGAACGAACTGCTCGCCGCCGAAGGCAAGGAAGTGCATATCCTCGACCCGATCCAGCTGTGCGCGCTGGCCGGTGGCTCCATAGAAGGTTGATGCAGACACCTGCGGCCGCGCCAATCGGCGAGGTCGCAGGTATACTTCGAGTCCGTTTTCCGCACCCAGGACTCCTCGACGATGACCTTCGACTCGTTCGACATCAAATCCCTGATCCGCCCTGTCATCGACTTCCCCAAGCCTGGGGTGATCTTCCGTGACATTACCCCGCTGTTCCAATCGCCCAAGGCCCTGCGCCTGGTGGCGGACAGCTTTGCCCAGCGCTACGTCGAAGCCGAGTTCACCCACATCGGCGCGATGGATGCTCGTGGTTTTCTGATCGGTTCAATCATTGCTTATCAGTTGAACAAGCCGCTGATCCTGTTTCGCAAGCAAGGCAAACTGCCGGCCGATGTGCTGGCCGAGGGTTACCAGACCGAATACGGCGAAGCCTTCCTGGAGGTGCACGCCGACAGCTTGTGCGAAGGCGACTCGGTGCTGATATTCGATGACCTGATCGCCACTGGCGGTACGCTGATCGCCGCTGCGAACTTGGTACGGCGCATGGGTGCGAAGGTGTTCGAAGCCGCCGCAATCATCGACCTGCCGGAGCTGGGTGGCTCGCAGCGCTTGGAAGACATGGGCATCCCGACGTTTTGCCTGACGCAGTTTTCATTGACTGAACGCTAATGGCACTGCCCATCACAAGCCCATCTGCTTGCTGATGATTTCGTTCATCACCTCCCGAGTCCCCCCGCCGATGGACAGGATGCGGTTGTCGCGATACAGCCGCTCCACCAGATTGCCGCGCATATAGCCCTGGCCGCCGAGAATCTGCACGGCGTCGTAGGTGACGCGGTCGGCGGTGTCGGTGGCCAGGTTCTTGGCCATGGAAATTTCCTTGATCACACTTTTGCCCGCCGCCATCTTCGCTGCCTGGCGGTAAGTGAACTCCCGCGAGACTTCCACGGCCGTGGCCATTTCCGCCAAGCGATGCTTGAGCACCTGGAATTTACCGATGGGTTTGCCGAACGCCTCACGCTGAGCGGCCCATTGCAGGCTCTGTTCAAGGGCCATCTGCGCGGTCATATTGGCCATCAATGCCAGAGCCAGGCGTTCGCTCTGGAAGTTGCCCATAATGCAGGCAAATCCCATGTTCTCGGCGCCGATCAGATTGCCGACGGGCACTGGGCAGTTATCGAAGAACAACTCAGCCGTGTCCGACGCCCACCAGCCCATCTTCTTCAGTGGTGGACCGACGGTAAAACCAGGGGTGTTTTTTTCGATCAACAGCAGGCTGATACCGGCAAATCCCGGCCCACCGGTGCGCACCGCCACGGTGTAGAAGTCGGCGCGCACGCCGCTGGTAATAAAGGTTTTGCTGCCACTGACGCGGTAACAGTCGCCGTCGCGCACGGCGCGGGTGTGCAGGTTGGCCACATCGGAACCGCCACCCGGCTCGGTAACCGCCAGAGCAATGACCTTCGCCCCTGCCAACACCTGCGGCACCACTCGCTCGCGCACTTCGGGCCGTGCCCATTTGAAGACCGGCGGCAAGCCGATATCCAGCGAACCGAGCCCCGCGACAACGCCGCCGGAGCCGCAGCGCATCAACTCTTCGCTGGCCGCAACCTTGGCGAACAAATCGCCTTCGTGACTGCCACCCAATGATTCTGGATACCCGATGCCAAGGATCCCCGCCGCACCGGCCTTGTCGTAGAGGTCGCGGGGGAAACTTTGCGCCTCCTCCCAGTGCTCGATGCCCGGCAGTATTTCGCGCTCGACAAAGCGACGCACGCTGTCGCGGATCAGTTGGTGATGGGGGTCGAAGTAATCCTGATAGGCAGACATCGGCAAACTCCACGCTACGGTGGAGAGAAATTACCAAGCGCTTGCTTGGTTAACAAGCATTCGAGAGAGCGCGGTGCCAAAGAAATCCGAACTGAACACGCCACGCACTTGTTGCGGCGAAGCGGCCCTGTCTCCAGGCGCTGCGGTGCGTCAGGCAGAAACGGTTGCCAGGTTGTAGGGCTGCTTCGCAGCCCAGCGCAGGGCAAGCCTGCTCACTACACAGGGAGCGGCGCACATGCTTGCAGTGGTGAGCGGGCTTGCCCCGCGCTGGGGCGCGAAGCGGCCCTGTCTGCAGGCGCTCCGGTGGGTCAGGCGGAAACGGTCGCCTGGTTGTAGGGCGGCTTCGCAGCCCAGCGCAGGGCAAGCCTGCTCACTACAACAGCCGGGATGGCTAGAGGGCGATGGGTTTGCGGCCGGCGAAAGAGTGCGCCAGGGTGCCGCCGTCCACCAGTTCCAACTCGCCACCCAGCGGCACGCCGTGGGCGATGCGTGAAGTAATCAGGCCTTTGTTGGTCAGCAGTTGGGCAATGTAATGGGCAGTCGCTTCACCTTCCACCGTGGGGTTGGTGGCGAGGATGACTTCGGTAAAGGTGCCCTGCTCATCGATACGCGCCACCAGTTGCGGGATGCCGATGGCCTCCGGGCCGAGGCCGTCGAGCGGCGAGAGGTGGCCCTTGAGCACGAAGTAGCGTCCGCGATAACCGGTCTGTTCCACCGCATACACATCCATCGGCCCTTCCACTACGCACAGCAAAGTGTCGTCGCGGCGCGGGTCCGCGCATTGCGGGCAAAGCTCTTCTTCGGTGAGAGTGCGGCACTGGCGACAGTGGCCAACGCCTTCCATGGCCTGGCTCAGGGCCTGGGCCAGGCGAGTGCCGCCGCTGCGGTCACGCTCCAGCAATTGCAGCGCCATGCGCTGGGCGGTTTTCTGGCCGACACCCGGCAAAGTACGCAGGGCGTCGATCAGTTGACGAATCAGGGGGCTGAAGCTCATGGGGCATGGGTCCGACAAAACGACGAGACGCGGTTTATACCCGCGCCCCGGATTAGCGTCAAATGATCAATCCTGCGCGACGCGCACCACCAACTTGCCGAAGTTGCGCCCTTCGAGCAGGCCGATAAAGGCTTCGGGCGCCTGCTCCAGGCCCTCGACCACATCTTCGCGGAACTTGATCTTACCCTCGCGCACCCACGGCGCCATGGCGCTTAGGAACTCGGGCTGACGGTCGCCGTAGTCATCGAACACAATAAAGCCCTGGATGCGCACGCGCTTGGTCAGCAGAGTCCGTTGCAGGGCCGGTAGACGATCTGGACCACTGGGCGCCTCATGGGCGTTGTAGCCGGCAATCAGGCCGCACAGCGGCACCCGTGCCTTGGCATTCAGTAGCGGCAACACTGCGTCGAAGACCTTGCCGCCGACGTTTTCGAAATAGATGTCCACACCTTTGAAGCAGGCCTGGGCCAGCTCGTCGGCAAAGTCCTCGCTTTTATGGTCGATACAGGCATCAAAGCCCAACTCGTCCACCACATAGCGGCACTTCTGCGCGCCGCCCGCGATACCGACCACACGCAGGCCCTTGAGCTTAGCCACCTGCCCCACCACCGAGCCGACCGCTCCGGACGCCGCGGCCACCACCAGGGTTTCGCCGGCCTTGGGCTGGCCGATGTCCATCAGGCCCATGTAGGCGGTCATGCCGGGCATGCCCAGCACACCCAGCGCCATGGAAGGACTGGCCAGCCCCTTAGGCACCGGTATCAGGTTGCGGCCGTCGGAAATGCTGTGGCTCTGCCAGCCGGTCGCACCGACCACCAGATCACCCACTTCAAACTTCGGATGACGCGACTGCTCGATACGGCTGACAGCACCGCCGGTCATTACCTCGTCGATTTCCACCGGTGCCGCGTAGGACGGCGCATCGCTCATCCGCCCACGCATGTAGGGGTCAAGGGACAAGTACAGGGTTTTGAGCAGCACCTGGCCGTCCGCCAGCTCCGGCAAAGTCACACGCTCCAGGCGGAAGTTCTCCGGGGTCGGCGCACCTTTAGGGCGCGAAACCAGGACGATTCGCTGGTTGAGTGTCGGTTCGTGAGGCATCAGAGGGCTCCTTATCGAATTCATCGGTATAGGGTGCAGACCATGGGTGCCGTGCCGGGGTTCGATCGGATCGGCATAAACAAAAATGCCAGGCGCGATGCCTGGCATTGGAGTCTAGCTAAAGCCTGCGGATCAGAACGGCAGCTTCATCCCCGGCGGCAGTTGCATGCCGGCGGTCATACCGGACATTTTGTCCTGGCTGTTGGCTTCGATCTTGCGCACGGCGTCGTTCACGGCAGCCGCGAACAGATCTTCCAGCACCTCACGGTCGTCATCGCTGACGCCTTCAAGCAGGCTCGGGTCGATGCTCACGCGCTTGATGTCGTGACGACCGGTCATCACCACACTGACCATATCGCCACCGGCTTTACCGGTGACTTCGGCGTTGGCCAGTTCTTCCTGCATCTTGGCCATTTTTTCCTGCATCTGCTGCGCCTGCTTCATCAGGCCGGCCATGCCACCTTTCATCATGGGAATCACCTCAAAAGTACGTGGATCAAGTTAGTAGCCCGGTGTCATGACGCCTGGGGCACCGGAGCTTCGACAGGTTCAATAGTATCGTGGCGCACCACCGCACCGAACTGCTGCATCATTTGCTGGATGAGCGGATCGGCGTGGATCGCGTCCTCGGCTTCACGCTGGCGGTTCAGACGCCGGCGCGTCGCGGCCTGGGCCGGGGTTTCCTGCTCAGGCTTGATCAATTCGATGCTGATCGTCAGCGTGCGCCCATGGTACTGGTTAAGGGCATCATTGAGGCGACGCTGCTGGGTTGCGTTGAACAAGGCACTATGGGCCGGGTCCAAGTGCAGCGACCAGTGGTCGCCGTCGACAGCGATCAGCGTGCAGTTGGCGGCGATGCTGCCGGTCATGCCGGAAATCGGCAATTTCGGGAACAGTTCCAGCCACTGCAGAGCCAGGCCGGTGGCCGGCGCCGCGGCGGGTTCAGGCTCGGGCTCCGGGGCCGGTTCGGCGGCGTGTTCGCTGGCCAATTCGTCCAGGTAGCTGTAGGCCGAATCCATGTCCGGCTCGATGTAGTCTTCGTCCAGCGGCGGCTCGTCGTCGAGGTCGATGCCCGGCGTGGCCGCGTCGACTTGGGCGACCGTCGGCTCTGGCACCGGCGCGGACACCCACTCCGGCGCATCCGGCACCACGCTGTCAGGCGTCGGCGTGGGCATCGGGGTCAGTTCGGGTTGCTCGCCGGTGGTTTCCAGCACGGGCTCCACGGCGGGCTGCAACTCGGGCTCGGGCTCAGCGTCCGCCGGCTCGTTCCACGGCAGGTCGACCACAGGTTCGGGCTCAGGCGCGGCAACCGCTACTGGCTCAGGCGCCACGGCTGGAGGCGCTACCGGCGCAGGCGCTGCGGCAACTGGCGCAACCACGGCGGCGCCAGCCACAGGTTTGGCGGAATCAACTGTGGCCTGGCTGATCCCCACTGGCTTTAGCGGCTGTCTCGGCGCATCCGCCGTATCGGCGGGCCGGAACGCCAGCATGCGCAACAGCACCATTTCAAAACCGCCGCGCGGATCCGGCGCCAGGGGCAAATCGCGACGGCCGATCAGGCCCATCTGGTAATAGAACTGCACGTCTTCGGCCGGCAATGCCTGGGCCAACGCCAGCACCCGGTCGCGGTCGCCGTGGCCGTTGTCGACACCTTCAGGCAGGGCCTGGGCGATGGCGACGCGGTGCAGCACATTGAGGATTTCGGAGAGCACGCCGTTCCAGTCCGGGCCTTGCTCCGACAAATGGCGCACGGCCTCCAGCAACGCCTTGGCATCGCCGTCGATCAATGCGTGCAGCACGTCGAAGACCTGGCCGTGATCCAGGGTGCCCAGCATGGCACGCACATCGGCGGCCATGACCTTGCCTTCGCCAAAGGCGATGGCCTGGTCGGTGAGGCTCATGGCGTCACGCATCGAGCCATCGGCCGCGCGGCCGAGCAGCCACAGCGCGTCGTCTTCGAACGGCACGTTCTCGACACCCAGCACATGGGTCAAATGCTCGACCACTCGCTCGGGAGTCATGTTCTTCAGGGAAAACTGCAGGCACCGCGACAGAATGGTTGCAGGAAGTTTCTGCGGGTCGGTGGTGGCCAGGATGAATTTGACGTAGGGCGGCGGCTCTTCCAGGGTTTTCAACAAGGCGTTGAAGGAATGGCTGGACAGCATGTGCACTTCGTCGATCAGGTAGACCTTGAAGCGGCCACGGCTCGGGGCGTACTGCACGTTGTCCAGCAGCTCGCGGGTGTCTTCGACCTTGGTGCGGCTGGCGGCGTCGATCTCGATCAGGTCGACGAAACGCCCTTCGTCGATTTCCCGGCATACCGAACAGGTGCCGCAGGGCGTTGAGGTGATCCCGGTTTCACAGTTCAGGCACTTGGCGATGATCCGCGCGATCGTGGTCTTGCCCACCCCCCGGGTACCGGTAAACAGGTAGGCGTGGTGCAGCCGTTGGCTGTCCAAGGCATTGATCAGAGCCTTGAGCACATGGGTCTGGCCGACCATTTCGCGGAACGAGCGCGGGCGCCATTTACGTGCAAGAACCTGATAACTCATCGAAAACCGTCGCAACTGGGAAGCAGAGGCCGGTAATGCTAGCGGAGCAAGGGGGAAATTGCATCCGGCACGCTCGTCTAATCTGACTAAGCTCTGCTGACTGGCCCCCGAAACGGCCTGAACCTGGAGAGTGTATGCGCGTAGTCCTGGGCGCTTTATGGATGATCACCACGGCCAGCCTGGCGGCGCCTGCCCCGCTGCGTTTTTCGATTTCCGACAGTTGGGCGATGCCGATGGTGCAGGTGGAGAACGGTCAGCCGACCCAGGGCATTTTGTATGACGTGATGGCGAGCCTGGCCACACAGCTCGGCCTACCGGCCCGGTTCCAGGTGCTGGCACGCGCGCGCATCGCCACTGCCTTGCTCCATGGCGACATCGACGTGCGCTGTTATGTCACCCAGGCCTGGCTCGATGACCTCCCCGGCGACTACGCCTGGAGCGTGCCGCTGATGGTGCAGCGCAGCGTCCTGGTCAGTGCCGCCGAGCAACCGATCACGCTGGCCGACCTGGCCCCGCAAGCCATCGGCACCGTGCTCAATTACCGCTACACCGGCCTGGCCGCGTTGTTCGCCAGCGGCCGGCTGACCCGTGACGATGCCCGCAGCGAAGAACAGGTCTTGCACAAACTGCTGGCCGGACGCTTTCAGTACGCCGTCATCAACGAATGGACGGTTGATCGCTTCAACCAATCCCTGCCGCTTGGTCGGCGTCTGCATAAGGTCGCCGTGGTCGATGAGTTGAACCTGAGCTGCCTGGTGCGCAACGATCCAAACCTGCCGGTGCAACAGATTCTGGACACATTGCAGCGCATGAAAATGTCAGGGGAAATCGACAAGATCATTCAGCTGTACACCGGCCAAATTCCATCGGCGCCCCACGCTCCTGACAAGAACTGACAGTGCGACCTTTTAGACTGGGCTGACTTAACCGCCTGCCCTCAAGGAGCCTGCATGCACACCGTCGCCCATTATTTCCTGCTGTATGTCGACAGCCCGGCCACCAGCGCGAATTTCTACAGCCGCTTGCTCGATAAGCCGCCCGTGGAACTCAACCCGACCTTTGCCCTGTTCATACTCGATAACGGCGTCAAGCTGGGGCTGTGGTCGCGCCACACCGTAGAACCGGCCGCCACGCTGACGGGCGGCGGCGCTGAAGTGGGGCTGTCACTGGCGGACAAAACCACTGTGGACACCTTGCACGCGCAGTGGTCGACACGGGGCGCCACGATCATTCAGTCACCGACGGATCTGGACTTCGGCTATACCTTCGTCGCCGAGGACCTCGACGGCCACCGGTTGCGCGCATTCTGCCTGCACGACTAAGCGCCTGCGCCCCTCCAGGCTGATGGCCGCCACGCTGGCCAGCACGATCAGCGCACCGAGCACCACCCAGGGCGTCACCTGCTCACCCAGCAGAGTGGCGGCCATCAGCATCGCCACGGGCGGAATCAGGTACATCGCCACCGACGCGCGGCTGACCTCCACATGTTTCAACACATAGCCCCACGCCAGATAGGCCAGAGCGCTCGGGAAAATGCCCAGCACCAGCACCGCCAGGTTTTCCGTCAACGGCGCCCGCAGCACCGCCGCGGGCAGGCCCGGCAGGTTCACGCAGAGCATCAGGGTGCCCGCCCACACCATGTAGCACGCCATGGTCAGCGGGCTGTAGCGATGGGCGTAGTGTTTCTGAAGGGCGAAATACACACTCCAGGACAGCGCTGCCAGCAGGATCAGCACGCCGCGCGGGTCGATCTCGCCGATGCCCCGATCACCGCAGATCACCACCCCTACCCCGACCAGCCCCAATGACACACACACCCAACGCCACACACTCACCCGCTCCTTTAAAACCAAAAACGCGATCAGCACACTGAACAGCGGTGCCGACTGCGCCAATACGCTGGAGGCCGCCGCCGTGACCCATTGCTGTCCATAGTTGAGGGCTGTGTGGTGCAGGAACACGCCGAAGAACCCCAGCACCAGCAACCAGGGCACGTCCCGCCAGCGCGGTCGGCCAATGCCCAGTACCAGCGCCACCCCGGCCATAAACAGCGACGCGATCAAAAAGCGCAACAACGCCAGCTGGCCGGGGCTGTAGCTGTGCAGGCCAAGATGCACGCCAATCGGCGAATAGGCCCAGCAGAGGATCACGCTGGCGGTGACTAGCGTAAGCTTCAGGCGTGACGGTGTGTTCATCGAGAGCGTCCGGAAACCGCGAAAGAAGGCCTTCAGTCTTGGCCCGGACGCGGCGCAGGACAATTAAGCGTTTCTGACTTCTGAAATCACGGGAATTGAGCAATGGAACTGGCCCAACTGAAAATGGTGCGCGCCGTGGCGCAGACGGGCAGCGTGGCCCAGGCAGCCGTGCAGCTGCATTGCGTGCCCTCCAACATCACCACGCGCATCAAGCAGCTGGAGAGCGAACTGGGCACGCCGTTATTTATCCGCGCCGGACGCGGGCTGGCGATCAGTGCGGCGGGTGAAATTTTTCTCGACTACTGCGAGCGCATCCTGGCGCTGGTGGATGAGTCCAAACGCGCAGTGGATGCCACTGCCATCCCCCGTGGCACCTTGCGCATCGGCGCGGTGGAATCCAGCGCCAGCGGCCGCTTGCCACCGCTGCTGGCGGAATATCACCGGCGTTACCCACAGGTCAGCCTGGAACTGGTGACCGGAGCCTGGAGCCCATTGCTGGACGACCTGCAACACCATCGCCTGGACGTGGCCCTGGTGGCCGCCGGTAACTCGCGGGCCAAACTCGAACACAGCGTGGTCTACCGCGAACGCCTGGTGCTGATCGCCAGCGCGTGCAGCGCGCCCATTCACGGCGCACAGGACCTGGCGGGCCGCACGCTGCTGGTGTGGCCAAGTGGCTGCCCCTATCGCGCGGCGCTGGAGAACTGGCTTAAACCCCATGACGTCACACCGAGCATCGCCACCTATGCCAGCTGGGGCACGATCATCGGCTGTGTCAGCGCCGGAATCGGCGTGGCGTTGGCGCCGGAAGGGATTCTGGCGCGTTATGAGCAGGCCAGTCAGTTGGCGTCGTACCGGTTCGAGGAGCTTGAGGCCGTGGACAATCTGCTGTTCTGGCACACCGACACGCAGCGGCACCTGGCGCGGGATGCCTTTGCCGATTTGCTGCGCGAAACCTTTGGCTAAGCCATATCTGGATGCCTGTAGCAGGTTTTTCCGTTATCCTCCCGCGAAATTAATTCAAAATGTAAGGGACTACCGTGAATTACTTCCGCTTGTTGCTTGCGGCGGCTGCTCTGAGCCTGCCCGTCGTACCCGCCTTCGCCGCCGCCACGCCTGCACCGGTCGAAGCCAGCGCCGCCGCTGAACCGGCTGAAACCGCCGAACATTTCCTGGCTTCGCTGAAGAAAAAAACCGGCACGGTCACCCTGCCCAGCGGCATCGCCACCCTCAAACTCAACGACGAGTTCTACTACCTCGACCCGGCCGATACCGAGCGCCTGCTGACCGACGGCTGGGGCAACCCACCGGGCTTCAAGACCCTGGGCATGATCGTACCCAAAGCCGTTAGCCCGCTGTCCGAGCGTGGCTGGGGCGTGATCGTCAGCTACAAGGCCGATGGGCATATTTCCGACGAGGACGCGGCAAAAATCGACTACGCCGACCTGCTCAAGCAGATGCAGGAAGAAGACGAGGCCGAGAACCAGGAACGCAAGAAACAAGGCTACGCCGGCCTGCATCTGCTGGGCTGGGCCGAGCCGCCGCACTATGACGACACCACCCACAAGATGTACTGGGCCCGCGAGCTGAAAGCCGACGACGCCGATCAGAACACCCTCAACTACAGCATCCGCGTACTGGGCCGTGAAGGCGTGCTGGAACTCAATGCCGTTGCCGCCATGGCCGACCTGCCGACCATCAAGCAAGAGCTGCCCAAGGTGCTGGCCTTCACCAACTTCACCGATGGCAACCTGTACACCGACTTCAACCCCAGCACCGACAAAATGGCCACCTATGGCCTAGCGGCACTGGTGGCCGGTGGGATCGCCGCCAAGGCCGGGTTGTTCGCCAAGATCGGCATTTTCCTGCTGGCGGCGAAGAAGTTTTTGGTCATCGGCGTGGTGGCGTTGCTCGCCGGTATCCGCAAGTTGTTCAGCCGCAATAAGGGCTGAACCCCGCCCATAAAAAACGCCGCCGTGTACCAGGCACACGGCGGCGTTTTTTTGTGGCTCAGTTTTGCGCGGTGGGCGCAGCCAGACGGCTGTACTGGTCCTGGCTGATCCAACCAATGAACGAGCGGCCTTCGGCGTTGACGAACTCGACCTGGGCCCAGCCGTCCTTGTACGCCAGCACACCGACCACGTCTCGCTTCACGATATACGGGCGCTTGGCGACCTTGGCACCTGGGGTTTTCTGCAAGTAAGCCTTGTCGGCGGACACCGTGACCAGGCCGATCCAGTTTTTGCTGGCGGTCTGGCTCAGGTCCAGGCCGGTGGCGATTTCCGGCATCAACACGTTCAGGCAACCGGGGTGCTGGCGGCCTTGTTCCACGGTCAGGGTCACGCCATCGCCAGACGCTGCGATGCTGCCGGGATAAGCTTCCTGGCCCCAAGTGGTCAGCGCGCCCGGTTTACCCTGCAGGTAAAACGTGCAGCCGCGGGTGACGCCCTCGCCCATCTCTTCGGCGTAGTAGCCTTCGACCTGCTGCTGCGGCGTGACCGCCAGCATCAGGCCTTCATACTTGCCCGAATGCAAAGCGCTGCTGGCGGCCAATGCCGGCACTGCAAAGCACAACGACAACACACCCATCGTCAGAAAACGCGTCATCCTATTTTTTCCCTTCAAGTTTTTCGTAGGCTTTCTTCATCAGGACGTCGTAGTTGCCGTAGTCCTCACCGTTGTAATTACGCGCCATGCCGGTGAAATCCTTGGCCTTCATGGCTTTCATCAACGCTGGGCTCTTGCTGCAGAAACCCAGGAAGGCTTTGAGCTGGTTGCCAGCATTCACTTTCAAGGCGGCCGCGAATTCAAACACGGTCTTGTAACCGCACGATTCGAAGTTGAAGCCCATGATCTGGAACATGCCCCAGGACGCCGACATCAAGGCCGCTTCCTGATCCAGAGCAAATGCCGTCGCCATGGTTTCCCAGGCCTTGGTCTGGTCCTTGTTGTTGGTCTGCCACTGCGGCCCGGCCTTTTTCACGTAGGGGTAAGACAGCAGCGGGTGGGCCTGGTCGTAGATGCGCTTGGTGTACTTGCGAAACAGGTGCCCTTCGAAGGCGATCACCGGCAACTTGGCCGGCCCGAACCCCGAACGCCCGCCGGATTCCACGGTGGCGAAGGCCTTGATGATATTGACCGAAATGCCGTTGCCCAACTGGGTGGCGGCGTTCTGGAAATCAGTGTCGGAGAGGGTCATGCCACCGTCGCAGGTGGGCTGCAACATCAGTTGCCGGTTGCGGCGCTCCGCCTCGATCATCGCGCGCATGCGGTCCAAGTACACATTCACCGTAGCCTGCACTGCATCGCCGTGGTTATTGCCGAAGGCATTCAGGAAGGTTGGAATGCGCAGCGTTGGAGAGGCCTTGACCGGCACCTTGACGGCCTCTTCGATCAGACTGTTGAACGTACGGCCGGTGGGGTCGATCACGCCGTCGGGATGGGCGTACTTGAGGTGGCGAAACTGATACTGGCTGATGCACTGCACCAACTGGCCGTCGCACTTGCCGTTTTCCGGCAGGGGAAAGCCCATTTTTGGAATGATCAGATTGAATAAATACTGGATGCACTGCACATCGGCGGGCAAATTGCGGGCTTTACCGGGAGCACCCACCGAAGCACTGATCAGACGGGGCAACCCTTGCAGGCTTTTCATCAGAGACATCCTTGTTAGTTAAAGAAGTGATATCACTTCAATATCAATGCGTTACTGTTGTCATATTCTGAAACATGCAGCTGGCGGAAACTAGCAAGGCAGTTTTAGGTTGTCCAGAGGGGCGCTCAAAAGTTGTGAGACAACCGAACTAAATCCCTTAATAACCATGAATTTCACGGGTCTTCTGATACTTGTGGTAATCGATCCACTCGACCACATCGTAAGGCAGATAGAGCTGGCGCCTGGCCCGTGAAATCGCGATGTACACCTCGCACAATCGTTGATCGAAGGCATACGCATCCTTGAATTTCACGTTGCTCAGCAATTCCGGGGTGAGCAACACGCAGTCGAACTCCATGCCGCCGGCCTCTTGCGCCAGCATCAGCCGGCAGCGTTTGTCGGGCTCGCCGGCCAGTCGGTTCAGGCGGGTGACATCGGCCACGTTGAAGCCTTTTTCCAGCTCATGCTCGACCCACAGGAACGCTTCGTCGAACTGCCCGGCCTCGCGCACCTGCTGCCAGTCGGCCAGGTCGCTGAAATAGGCGTGGGGGCCTTTGTCGGTGTGCTCGGTGCTGTAGAACTGCGGTTTGAACAACGCAATGGCGCTGATCATAAAACGCTCCAAATCGCGCTGCGCCGCGCTGTCGAACAAGGCGAACGGGCAATGGGCCTGCTGTAACTGGATCGCCCACTTCATCGTGTCCCAAGGGGACGCGGTCAACACTACGCAGCCTTCCGGCGGCACGAAGCCCTGGGGGTAATGTTCGATGCTGACATCGGCGTCCCGCGCGCCTTCAAACGGAACCTTGCTCTTCTGCGAATGCACGCTGATCAAGGGGTTGACCAGGCGCTCGACATTGCGGCCGGAACGCACCGAATAGCTGATATCGGTGTGCCGGACCTCACGCTTGCGCCGCACCATCACGCCGGTGGCCAACTGGTATTCGTCGCCCAGGGTGATCAGCACCTGACGGCCGCGCTCGATGATCTGCAGCAACGAGGCCGGGATGTCCTGGCTTTCATCGATCAGCACATGGGTAAACCGCGGCGGCACTTCGCAGCCTTCCAGGCTGGCGCGCTTGATCAACCACAATGTGGCGAACTCGGTCTGGACGACCCACTGCGGATGGCGCTCCAGGTACGTCCACACGCGGCTTGAGTATTCCAGCAAGACCTGTGCATCCAGACTGGACAAGGCGTGCTTGAAGTGAGGAAAGTGCCGGGCCGAGAGGCTGTGATGGCTGGAGTCGCAGTAGTTCTCAAGCACCTTGAGGCACACATTCAACGTCGCCTGACCATCGTGGCCGCGCCAACCCAGGATATCCAGGGCTTGGGCCACCGCCTGCTTGCTGGGCAACCTGGCCGGTGTTTTGTCTGCGGTTGGCCGCCCGTTCTGCAACAGCGCTTTGGCAAACGCGGCGAAGGTCGAACCGGCCTTGCTGTCCCGCGTCAGCCCCATGCGCTCGCGCAACGTAGCTAATTTGGCTCCGGTGCGCGCCAGGATCAGGGTTTTTTCCGGGCGCAGACACTCCAGCAACGCGCCCAGCAAGTGGCTCTTGCCGATACCGGCATAGCCTTGCACATGCAGGTCTTCATTGAGGTTGGCGCGAAAGGTACGCACCAGCTTGTCCTGCGCCGGGCTGAGCCAACGCTCGCGGTGCCGGGGAGTGATCATCTGCTGGCTGAAGGGATCGTTGCCGCGCCGTTGGCGGACTTTGTAGGTCACATCCCACTGACCGTCGGGCAGCAGATAATCGCGCGCCGCGACTTCTTCGGCCAGTAACAGACGCAGGTTGAGGTTTTTGAGCGCATTGATGCCGAAGTACAGCTTGCGCGGATCGAACAACCGCCGCGCTTCGGACAGCAACGCCGCCGTGCCGGACGTCGGCGTGTTCAGCGCCCAACCGATCAACTTGACCAGCACACGCTCGGCGGCGGCACCGTTGAGGTCCGCTGGCGCGGCCTGCGCCAGGTTCTGAATGACCAGCACCGCCGCCAGCTCAAGGTCTGTCAGGGTGTCCAGGTGCGTGGCACCGTCGGCACCGAGCAAGGCGCTGCAGGTGTCGTCGGTAACCGGCAGGAAAACGGGGCTGGATAAATCGAAGTGTTCCGGTTGCATACATCCTCGCGGCCAGAGGCCGAATGAGGTCAGTCAAATGGATTCAGCGGTTAAGCCTGTCAGGCATCCTGACCGACGCCCACCTCGAATTGATAGCCACCCAGAGAGCCCGCCATGCCACCGGGGTAACGCCGTGGCCCGGTGGAGGCCGGGGCGCTGGCCAGTTCAATCTGCCGTTGCAGTTCATGAACGGCCATATCGAGCAAACGCCGCAGGTCTTCGGCGCTGTGGGCGGACACGTCCAAGTGCAACTGGTAGGTAGCGGCGATCGGTGGAGGCTGATCGACGCTCGGCCCAGGGCTCGGCTCGGCAGTACGGACAAACTGCGCACCGCTCATAATCTCGGCGTGCTCCTCGTCCATCAGGTCCAACACCTTCGACAACGCCAGGGTCTGCTCCGGGTGTGCCTGGATACGGTCCTTGATCTCCAAACGCCGCATCTGCCATTCCCGCAGTTTTTCTCGTGTGAGGTCGTCAACTTTTTCCACTTGCGCTGCCTCCGGTTGCCAGGCAATGAAGTATGCCACCGATAAACTGCCGAGCTGGCGTGAGTTTTTGACCGTCGCGACAATGCCACCATGGACTGCTCAAGGGCAGATGGTTCGCAAACAGTTTTTTTGGATATTGGGATGAACAACTAAAGAAGAGCGTTATGGAGGCAACCCCACCAGCCACACCCCGGCACACAATGTTCCCGCTGTGGCTGCTCCCTTCCGGGCCTGACCAGGTTAACGGGTAATCGTTGCGGGGGGACCGATGGGGTCACCATAACGACGCTGGCCTCTCGGCAAGCCGCGCCATTGTACCGATCTCATCGGAAGTTACAACCGTTGGTGACGGATTAAAAATATGAAGAGGTTCAAGCACTTGCCATGGCCGTCAGCACGCCCTTCCCACATGGTTAATCATTGTGCTTGCAGCACCTCGTCCGCGCGGCCGCCCTCTTCCTGGATCACCAGATGGATAAAGTGCAGTTTGGCGATCACTGCCGGTGGCAGTACGAAGGGGTAGAAATCCGGTTGGCCCATGCTGCGCGACAGTTCGTTGAGCATGCCGGCCAGTTCGATCCACGCATTGACGAACGCCAGAAACGCCGGACCGCCGGGGTGCGCGGGATCGTAGAGGGTGGCAAGGGGGAATGGCTGGTAATCCAGGTCCATCTCCCGCGCGCTCATGCCGAAGCCTAGGGCGGTATCCACGGCGTCCATCATGTGCAGGTAATGTGCCCAGGTTTCCGCCCAGTCTTCCCAGGGGTGCATGGTGGCGTAGGCGCTGACGCAGGTTTCCTGCCAGTCCGGCCGCGGGCCGTGCTGATAATGCCGGTCGAGGGCCTCGGCGTAGCTGGCGCGTTCGTCACCGAACAGTTGGCGAAACGGTTCGATCCAGTGGCTGCCGGCGATCAGGCGATCCCAATAGTAATGGCCGACTTCATGGCGAAAATGACCGAGCAAGGTGCGGTAAGGCTCGTGCATCTGCACGCGGACTTTCTCGCGGTGGGCGTCGTCGGCTTCCTTGATGTCGAGGGTGATCAGGCCGTTGGCATGCCCGGTGGTGGGCGCGTTGCCCTCCAGGTCGACACCGATAAAGTCGAAGGCCAGGCCGGTCTCTTCGTCGACGCTCTTGGGCACCACCTGCAGGCCCAGGCTGATCAATTGCGCCACCAGGCGACGCTTGGCGGTTTCCACTTTGCGCCAGCGTTCGTGGTTGTCCACGATGGACAGGTCGGGAATGGTGCGATTGAGGCTGCAAGCCACACACAGCGGCGCGGTGCTGTGGGCCGGGATCAGCCAGTTGCAGGCCGCCGGGGTGTCAAGGTTGGCGCAGCGACGGAAGGCCCCGGCGTCGAGATTGCCGTCCTGCAGCCACGTTCCGGCAACGGGCCCGGGCTGTAGGGACGCCAAGCGGCTCTGCTGCGGCTGGTACCCCAACAGCGCCGCGCAAGCCAGACACTGGCTATTGCGAAAGAACAGCGGCTGGCCGCAGCGGCATTGCCAGACTTTGCTGTTACGCGAAGTATCGGCCATGAACGGTGCGGCGATGCGCGAACTGAGTTGCTCGAAATAGCGGAACATGGCGATCTCTCCCTAGGTGACCCAGACTAGATCATTCAGGGCTTGGGATCGTTCCACTTCACTGCTGTAAGGGTTGCAACGCCGCCCGGCGCGCGACAAGCCCGCGCCCGGCACACGCCATCAGACAGTCACGTTGTGCTGGGCCAGAAAGGCAACAAACGCCTCTTCATCCAGCACCTTCAGGCCCAGTTCGGTGGCCTTGGCCAGCTTTGAACCAGCCCCAGGGCCAGCGACCACACAGTGGGTCTTGGCCGAGACGGAACCGGCGACCTTGGCGCCCAGGCTTTCCAGTTTGTCCTTGGCCACATCGCGGCTCATCAGCTCCAACGAGCCTGTCAGCACCCAGGTGTGACCGGCTTCCGGCAAGCCTTCGACGACTTTCTTCGCGCTGTGCCAGTGCATGCCGAAATCCTTGAGCTGCTGCTCGATGGCCTGTGCACGGCGGGCGTTCTGCGGATTATCGAAGAAGTCGCGCACGGCCTTGGCCTGCTTTTCCGGCAGTGCCTGACGCATGTCCAGCCAGTCGGCCTGGATTACGCCGTCAAGGCTGCCGAACTTGTCCGCCAATTTCTGCGCAGCGCCGGGGCCGACGCTGGGGATATTGAGCTTGTCAAGCAGCCCACCCAGGGTCGCACTGGCGGCAAATTCCGCGCTCAGGTCGCCCTGATCCTGCAATTGCAGGCCGCATTCGTCCGGTGACAACAACGCGCCGATCACCTGCTGGTTATGGCTGTCCTCAAAGAAACTGTGGATCTCATGCGCCACCTCAAGGCCCACATCCGGCAGGTACGTCAGCACCTCTGGCAGCGCCTGCTGCACGCGCGCAAGGGACGCCAGCGAGCGCGCCAACACCTTGGCGGTCTCCTCGCCCACATCGGGAATGCCCAGGGCGTAGATAAAGCGCGCGAGGGTCGGCGATTTGCTGTTTTCGATGGCGGCGATCAGCTTTTTGCTGGAAACATCGGCAAAGCCTTCCAGGTCGATGATCTGCTCGTATGTGAGCTTGTACAGGTCGGCCGGTGACGCGATGAGATGTTCATCCACCAATTGCTCGATGGTTTTGTCGCCCAAGCCGTCGATATCCATGGCGCGACGGGACACAAAGTGGATGATCGCTTGCTTGAGCTGCGCGCCACAGGCCAGGCGCCCGACGCAACGGTACACCGCGCCTTCGCTGACGGTTTCCTTGCCCTTGCTGCGCTTGACCAGTTGCGTGCGTTCCACATGGGAACCGCACACCGGGCAGCTTTCAGGGATCTGCACCGCACGCGCATGTTCCGGGCGGCGATCGGTGACCACTGAGACCACCTGCGGGATCACATCGCCGGCACGGCGGATGATCACGGTGTCGCCGATCATCAGGCCCAGGCGCGCCACTTCGTCCATGTTGTGCAAGGTGGCGTTGGACACGGTCACCCCCGCGACCTTGACCGGTTTCAGGCGGGCCACCGGAGTCACGGCGCCGGTACGGCCGACTTGGAATTCCACGTCGAGCAGTTCGGTGAGTTCTTCCATGGCCGGAAATTTGTGGGCGATGGCCCAGCGCGGCTCACGGGCGCGAAAGCCCAGCTCGCGCTGGGAGGCAAGGCTGTTGACCTTGAATACCACACCGTCGATTTCATACGGCAGGCTGTTACGTCGCTCGCCGATGTCGCGGTAGTAATCGAGGCACTCCTGAATCCCCTTGGCCAACTTCAGATCGTGACTGATCGGCAGCCCCCACTTCTGCAACTGCTTGAGGTTGCCGATATGGGTGTCGCTGATATCCGCCGTGACCTGACCAATCCCGTAGCAGCAGAACTCCAGCGGGCGGCTGGCAGTGATTTTCGAATCCAACTGGCGCAGGCTACCGGCAGCGGCATTGCGAGGGTTGGCAAAGGTCTTGCCGCCCACCTCCAGTTGCGAAGCGTTAAGCCGCTCGAACCCGGCCTTGGACATAAATACCTCGCCGCGCACTTCCAGGGTCGCCGGCCAGCCGCTGCCATGCAGCTTCAAGGGGATATTGCGCACGGTGCGCACGTTGACGCTGATGTCTTCGCCGGTGGTGCCGTCGCCCCGGGTGGCGCCGCGCACCAGCTCGCCGTCTTGATACAACAGGCTGACCGCCAGGCCATCGAGTTTCGGCTCGCAGCTGTACTCCACCGCCGCGCCACCGCCAAACAGATCCCCCACCGGCAGATCGAGACCTTCAGTAACACGACGATCGAACTCAAGCATGCTGGCTTCATCGAAGGCGTTGCCCAGGCTGAGCATTGGAATCTCATGCTTGACCTGGGTGAACGCCGACAGCGCCGCGCCGCCGACCCGCTGCGTCGGTGAATCCCGCGTGACCAGCTCCGGGTGCTCGTCTTCAAGTGCCTTGAGTTCGTGGAACAGCCGGTCGTATTCGGCGTCCGGGATGCTCGGCTCGTCGAGGACGTAATACCGGTAGTTGTGCTGATCCAGTTCAGCGCGCAGTTCGAGGATGCGGGTATGGGCGGCGGTCATGGGTGTTCTCTCATAAAGCAAAAGAGCAGCCGAAGCTGCTCAAATGGTGGTGCGCTTATTCTATCGACAACGCTTGAGGCCAATCCTCAGCGTTTCTGTGTCAGGGCGCGACGCTCGAACTCGACGATGCGCTGACGGTAGTGTTCGATGGTCTGGGCGGTCAGGACGCTGCGTTGGTCGTCCTTCAGCTCGCCGTTGAGTTCCTGGGACAGCTTGCGTGCTGCGGCCACCATCACATCGAACGCTTGTTTCGGGTGACGAGGACCTGGCAGACCGAGGAAGAAGCTCACCGCAGGGGTGCTGAATAGGTCGATATCGTCCAGATCGAAAGTACCTGGCTTGACGGCATTGGCCATGGAGAACAGCACTTCGCCGTTGCCCGCCATGCTTTCGTGGCGGTGGAAGATATCCATCTCGCCGAACCGCAGGCCGCTTTCGAGAATGTTCTGCAACAGCGCAGGGCCTTTGAAACCGGCGGCGTCGCGGCAGATCACGCTGATCACCAGCACTTCTTCGGCGGCCGGCTGATCGTTGACCGATTGGCGCGGCGCGTTCTTGGCGGCGTTCTCATCGGGGAAATCGTCGTCACGGCTGCTGAAACTCGGGCCTTCATCCACGTCGAGGTTAAGGTCACCCTGATGGGGTTCGGCAACCGCTGCGCCACTGCGTTTGCCGCGTTTGGACGATGGCTCGCGGGCTTCACGCACCGGCGCGCTCATCGACGGCAGGTCGTGCTCGTCCAGTTGCGGCTCTTTATGGGTGTCCAGCACACGGGGCGGCCCCAGCAGCTCGGCGCTGCCGTCGTCGTCGGGCAGGTTGGACAGGTTACGGTCCAGACGGAATTTGAGCTTGCCCTTGCCACCGCGCATGCGGCGCCAGCCATCAAAAAGAATACCGGCAATGACAATAATGCCGATGACGATCAGCCACTCGCGCAGACCGATTTCCATGTAATCCCGTGCCTCTAATAAAAAATGCTGAAAAATAAGGGGTTTAGCATCGTGCAAACCGCTTTAAAACGTGGCGCCAACTCTATGTTCTGACTGACGTTTTGCCCACGCACACGAAAAATTGACATTAAACTAGCACGACCAAAGATAACTTTACACAGTTGGCGCGAAATGTGTCGAATTGCCAGCTTTCAGGCGTAGCAGGCAATCTCCTACAGCAGACGCCAACTGTGAGTCACGGCCCTGAGCGACAAGCTTCAAGCTGACTCACTTACCGCTTGAAGCTTGCCGTCAGGCGTCCACCATGGCCATCGCCTCTTCCACGTCCACCGCCACCAAGCGCGAACAACCCGGCTCGTGCATCGTCACCCCCATCAGTTGATCAGCCATTTCCATGGCGATCTTGTTGTGGGTGATATAGATGAACTGCACGGTCTGGGACATCTCTTTGACCAACCGCGCGTAGCGTCCAACGTTCGCATCATCGAGCGGTGCATCCACTTCATCGAGCATGCAGAACGGCGCCGGGTTCAGCTTGAAGATCGCAAACACCAACGCCAAGGCGGTCAGGGCTTTTTCCCCACCGGACAGCAAATGAATGGTGCTGTTCTTCTTACCCGGTGGGCGCGCCATGATCGTCACCCCTGTATCGAGTAGATCTTCGCCCGTCAGTTCCAAGTAAGCGCTGCCGCCACCGAAAACTTTTGGGAATAACGCCTGTAAACCGCCATTAATCTGATCAAAGGTATCTTTGAAACGGTTGCGGGTTTCCTTGTCGATCTTGCGAATTACGTTTTCCAGGGTGTCGAGGGCTTCCACCAGATCCGCGTCCTGAGCGTCCAGGTAGCGCTTACGTTCGGATTGCTGCTGGTATTCGTCGATGGCCGCGAGGTTGATCGCGCCGAGGCGTTGAATCCGCGCGGCAATGCGTTCGAGTTCTTCTTCGGCGTCTTTCTCGTTGGCCTGGGCGGTCAGGGTATTGAGCACGCCGTGCAGGTCGTAGCCGTCTTCGAGCAGTTGGTCCTGCAAGGTTTTGCGGCGCACGGTCAGGGCTTGCCATTCCATGCGCTGTTGTTCGAGCTGGCCACGAATCAACTGGGACTGCTGTTCCGCCTGGGTCCGGCGTTTTTCCGCGTCGCGCAGTTCGCGGTCGGCGTCTTCCAGGGCGATCTGTGCGGTCTTGAGTTCTTCGTCGACGGTCATGCGCTTGTCGAGCAACTCTTCGAGCTTGAGGCGCAGCTCTTCCAGCGGCGCTTCGCCCTCTTCCAGATTCAGGCTCAGTTGTTCGCGCTTTTCGGTCAGGCGCTCGGATTGCATCTCCAGGCGCTCAAGGGCCTGGGCCGTGGACGCGTGCTGGGCCTTGAGCGAGCCCAGGCGCACCGCCAACTGATGGGCGTGATCCTTGTGCTGGCGCGCTTCCTGGCGCACGCGGTCGAGACGTTCGCGCAGGCTGTCGCGCTGGGCCAGCAGCAGTTCCCGTTGCTCAGTGTCCTGAGCCATGCTGTCGAGGGCTTCCTGCAAGTGCAGGCGCGCTTCGCCGATTTGTTCGTGCTCCAGCGCGCGTTGCTCGCCCATCTCGGCGACTTCTTCGTCGAGACGGGTGCGACGCAGGCTCAGTTGCTCGACCTTGGCCTTGCTCGCCGATAGCTGCGCCTTGAGTTCGCCTTGCTGGCGCGCCTCATCCTGCAACAGGCGACGCAGGTGCTCGCGGCCGGTCTCTTGCTGACGCTGGGTGGCGCGCAGGGTTTGCAGTTCGGTTTCCAGGCGTTCGAGGGTGGCTTCGCGCTCTTCGCGCTCGGCGCTCAGATTGACGATTTCCTGGCCACGGGCCAGAACGCCGCTTTGCGCTTCACTGGCGCGACGCACGCGCAAAAAGTGCCGGCCGACCCAGTAACCGTCGCGGCTGATCAGGCTTTCGCCGACCGCCAGTTGACCGCGCTGGGCCAGGGCCTGCTCCAGGGACTCCACCGGCCGCACCTGGCCCAGCCACGGCGACAGATCAATTGCGGCCTCGACCTTATCCAGCAAGCTGCCCGGCACCCGCGCGCCATCGGCGGCGGGGCTGAGCAAACGCAGATCGCCCTGGGCAAAGCCGGCGAGGTCGAAGCCGCCGAAATCGTCCACCAGCACGGCTTGCAGGTCGGCGCCTAACACGGTTTCCACGGCCAGCTCCCAACCGGCGTCGACCTTCAAACCTTCGGCCAGGCGCGGGCGCTCGGCCAGGTGTTGGTCGCGCAGCCACTCGGCCGTGCCGGTGTCCGGGTCCAGCGCGGCTTGTTGCAAGGCTTCAAGGGACGCCAAACGCCCGTTGAGCCGTTGCAGGTCGCCCTGAGCCTGCTGCTGGGCCTGGGTCGCCTGTTGCAGTTGCTGGCGCAGTTGCTCCAGGCGCTCGACTTGCTGCTCTTCGCTGGCTTCGAGTTCTTCCAGGGTCATTTCGCTTTCGGCCAGTTGCTCGCTGAGCGCCATGATCGCCGCGTCTTCCGGGTCGGCGGCGAGCAGCACGCGCTCTTCCTGCAAGCGGCGCTGGCGCTCGGCCAGACGTTCCATGCTGGTTTCCAGTTGCTGGATGCGCGACTGCTGCACTTCGGCCTGGCGGCGCGGTTCGGCCGATTGCAGGTTGAAGGCATCCCACTGTTCCTGCCAGCCGTGCATGGTGGTTTCGGCTTCTTCCAGGGCGGCGGCGGCTTCTTCGGCGGCGGCGCTGGTGATCTCCTGCTCGGGGGTGAGCATGTCCAGCTCTTCGCCGAGGGTCAGCAGCAAGGTGCGGTCGTGGCCCAGGTGGGATTCGGTCTCCAGCCGCGCGCGCTCGGCTTCCTTCAGATCGTCCTGCAATTGGCGCAGACGCTGCTGGCCGTGCTGGATGCTCTGCTCGACCCGGGCGATATCGCCGCCCACCGAATAGAAGCGGCCCTGCACCAGATTGAAGCGCTCGGACAGATCGTGGTGCCCGTCGCGCAGGCGTTCGATGCTGGCGTCGGCGTTGCGCTGCTCAGCCACCAGCGCTTCGAAGCTGATTTCCTGGGTGCCGATGATCGCTTCTCGCTGGCCCACTTGATCGTTCAAGGCTTGCCAGCGCAGGGCCGACAATTGCGCCTTGAGCTGGCGCTCTTCGCCCTTGTACTCCTGATACTTCTCGGCGGCCTGGGCCTGACGGTGCAGGCGCTCCAACTGGCGCTCCAGCTCTTCGCGCAAGTCAGTCAGGCGGGCGAGGTTTTCGTGGGTGCGGCGGATGCGGTTTTCGGTCTCGCGGCGGCGTTCCTTGTACTTGGAGATGCCGGCCGCTTCCTCGATAAAGTTGCGCAGGTCCTCGGGCTTGGCTTCGATCAGCTTGGAGATCATGCCCTGTTCGATGATCGAATAGCTGCGCGGGCCCAGGCCGGTGCCGAGGAAAATATCGGTAATGTCGCGACGGCGGCACTTGGTGCCGTTGAGGAAATAACTGTTCTGGCTGTCGCGCGTGACTTTGCGGCGGATGGAGATTTCCGCATAGGCCGCGTATTCGCCGATCAGGGTGCCGTCGGAGTTGTCGAACACCAGCTCGATACTGGCCTGGCTCACTGGCTTGCGGCTGGTGGAGCCGTTGAAGATGACGTCGGTCATCGACTCGCCACGCAGGTTCTTGGCCGAGCTCTCGCCCATCACCCAGCGGACGGCGTCGATGATGTTCGACTTGCCGCAACCATTGGGCCCGACCACCGCCGCCATATTACTGGGGAAGTTCACCGTGGTCGGGTCGACGAAGGATTTGAACCCCGCCAGTTTGATGCACTTGAGCCGCACGTTTAGGCGTCCGCCAACGCTGCGATAACCAGCGAGCAACTGCGCTGACCGTAGGCCGACAGCACCTGGCGGATCTGCGGCAAGTCACGGGCCAGCACGGCGGCGAGCAGTTGCTCGAACAGCGCCAGGTACTCGCTCATCTCGGCCTTGCGCTGGTCCAGCGCCAGGTAATAGGCGCGGTTCATCGCCGGTTGCAGGTTTTCGACGGTTTCCTGCAGGTACGGGTTGTTAGCGAAGGGGTACGCGGCGCGCATCACATTGAAGCTTTCTTCGACGAACGCGCGGATGTCCTGACGTTCGAAATTGCTCACCAGACGCTGCTGGATCTGCACGAACGGCGCCATATCGGCCTGGGTCTGCCAGCCCTGCGCCACCGCATTGCCAAGCAGGATGTACAGCTCGCCCATCAACGTGCACAGGCTTTGCACCTTGTGCGCGGTGAGTTCGGTGACGTGGGCGCCACGGCGCGGCAGGATCGCGATCAGGTGCCGGCGTTCAAGGATCAGCAAGGCTTCGCGCACGGAGCCGCGGCTGACATTGAGTGCCAGCGTGACCTTCTGTTCCTGGATGCGCTCCCCAGGCTTGAGATCGCCGCGAATGATACGTTCGGCGAGGTGGTGAGCGATCTGCTCGGCGAGACTGTCCGGCGCCTTGAACGTCATGGTTTTCCTTCAAAATCGTCTATCGGTACAAGCGCGGCAGTGTAGCGCATTGGCCCGCTGATGGCGCTACGCCCACTGTCGCGAATTGGCATGAAATAAGCAGCTCTGCCTGTCTACACGCCGCCAAAAACGCCGGTTCCAGAAGACTGAACCATAATTGAATGGGTTGTGACCGCATTTTCTTGACCCTTAGGTCAGAAAACAATTGACCGAAAAGTCAGACATGACTAGATTCGGCCCACAGCGGTTAACAACAATAATGAGTCTGCGAGGCCTTCCGTGATCCAGTTTTTACTCAACCAGGAACTCCGTAGCGAGCACGCCCTGGACCCCAACCTGACCGTGCTCAACTATTTGCGTGAGCATGTGGGCAAATCCGGCACCAAGGAAGGCTGCGCCAGCGGCGATTGCGGTGCCTGCACCGTGGTAGTCGGCGAGCTGCACAGCGATGCCCAGGGCGTCGAGCAGATTCGCTATCGCAGCCTTAATTCGTGCCTGACCTTCGTTTCGTCATTGCACGGCAAACAACTGATCAGCGTCGAAGACCTCAAGCACCAAGGCCAACTGCACAGCGTGCAACAGGCGATGGTCGAGTGCCATGGCTCGCAATGCGGGTTTTGCACCCCCGGTTTCGTGATGTCGTTGTTTGCCCTGCAAAAAAACAGCGACGCCCCCGACAGCGCCAAGGCCCATGAGGCCCTGGCCGGCAACCTGTGCCGCTGCACCGGCTACCGGCCGATTCTCGCCGCCGCCGAACAGGCCTGCTGCAACAAGCCCGCAGACCAGTTCGACAGCCGCCAAGCCCAGACCATTGCACGCCTTAAAGCCATCGCCCCGACCCAGACCGGCGAACTTAACAGTGGCGATAAACGCTGCCTGGTGCCCCTGACCGTGGCCGACCTGGCCGACCTCTACGACGCCTATCCGCAAGCCCGCTTACTGGCCGGCGGCACCGACCTGGCGCTGGAAGTCACCCAGTTCCACCGCACGCTGCCGGTGATGATCTACGTCGGCAACATTGAAGAAATGAAGCGCATCGAGTCGTTCGACGACCGCCTGGAAATCGGCGCCGCCACCCCGCTCTCCGACTGCTACGCCGCGTTGCACCAGGCGTATCCGGACTTCGGCGATCTGCTGCACCGCTTCGCCTCCCTGCAGATCCGCAACCAGGGCACCCTGGGCGGCAATATCGGCAACGCCTCGCCGATCGGCGATTCGCCGCCGCTGCTGATCGCCCTGGGCGCGCAGATCGTGTTGTGCAAAGGCAACACCCGGCGCACCCTGGCGCTGGAGGACTACTTCATCGATTACCGCGTGACCGCGCGCCAGGACAGCGAATTCATCGAGAAAATCATCGTGCCCAAGGGCCATACGCTGTTCCGTGCCTACAAAGTCTCCAAACGCCTGGATGACGATATTTCCGCGGTCTGCGCCGCCTTCAACCTGACCCTCGACAACGGTGTGGTCCAAGCCGCCCGCGTGGCCTTCGGTGGCATGGCCGCCACCCCCAAACGCGCGCGGCACTGCGAGGCCGTGCTGGTGGGCGCGACTTGGAACGCCGCTACGGTCGAGCAAGCCTGCACCGCCCTCGCCGAGGATTTCACCCCGCTGTCGGACTTCCGCGCCAGCAAGGAATACCGCCTGCTCAGCGCGCAGAACCTGCTGCGCAAATATTTCATCGAGCTGCAAACGCCGCATATCGAGACTCGGGTGACCGCTTATGTCTAACCATCACGCCGTGGAAAAAACCCAGGCCGAGCTGGCAGAACTGTTCGCCCAGGACTTGACCAGCGGAGTCGGGCGCAGCGTCAAGCATGACAGCGCCGCCAAGCACGTATCGGGAGAGGCGCAGTACATCGACGACCGCCTGGAATTCCCCAACCAGTTGCATGTGTACGCGCGTCTGTCCGACCGCGCCCACGCCCGCATCCTCAGCATCGACACCGCCCCCTGCTACGCCTTCGAGGGTGTGCGCATCGTCATCACCCATGAAGACGTGCCAGGTTTGAAAGATATCGGCCCGCTGTTGCCTGGCGATCCACTGCTGGCCATCGACACTGTGCAGTTCGTCGGCCAGGTGGTGCTGGCTGTCGCCGCCCGCGACCTGGAGACCGCGCGTAAAGCGGCGATGGCGGCGGTGATCGAATACCAGGACCTGGAACCGGCGCTGGATGTGGTCGAGGCCTATCGCAATAAACACTTCGTGCTCGACAGCCACACCCACCAGCGTGGCGATTCGGCGGGCGCGTTGGCCGCGGCTCAACATCGCATTCAGGGCACGCTGCATATCGGCGGCCAGGAGCACTTCTACCTGGAAACCCAAATCTCCTCGGTGATGCCCACCGAAGACGGCGGCATGATCGTCTATTGCTCCACGCAAAACCCCACCGAAGTACAGAAGCTGGTGGCCGAAGTGTTGGACGTTTCGATGAATAAAATCGTCGTGGACATGCGTCGCATGGGCGGCGGTTTCGGCGGCAAGGAGACCCAGGCCGCCAGCCCGGCATGCCTGTGCGCGGTGATTGCCCACCTGACCGGCCAGCCGACCAAGATGCGCCTGCCGCGGGTCGAAGACATGCTGATGACCGGCAAGCGCCACCCCTTCTATATCGAATACGACGTGGGCTTCGACGACACCGGTCGTCTGCACGGCATCAATCTGGAGCTAGCCGGCAATTGCGGCTGCTCGCCGGACCTGTCGAACTCGATTGTCGACCGCGCCATGTTCCACGCCGACAACTCGTATTACCTGGGCGACGCCACGGTCAACGGCCATCGCTGCAAGACCAACACCGCGTCCAACACCGCTTACCGGGGGTTCGGCGGCCCGCAAGGCATGGTTGCCATCGAAGAAGTGATGGACGCCATCGCCCGCCATCTGGCGCTCGACCCGCTGGCCGTGCGCAAGGCCAACTACTATGGCAAGACCGAGCGCAACGTCACCCACTACTACCAGACCGTCGAGCACAACATGCTCGAAGAGATGACTGCCGAACTGGAAGCCAGCAGCCAATATGCCGAACGCCGCGAAGCCATTCGTCGCTACAACGCCCATAGCCCGATCCTGAAAAAAGGCCTGGCGCTGACCCCGGTCAAATTCGGCATTTCGTTTACCGCCAGTTTCCTCAACCAGGCTGGCGCGCTGATCCATGTCTACACCGACGGCAGCATCCACCTGAACCATGGCGGCACCGAGATGGGCCAGGGGCTGAACACCAAGGTCGCCCAGGTGGTGGCCGAAGTGTTCCAGGTCAGCATCGACCGCGTGCAGATCACCGCCACCAACACCGACAAGGTGCCCAACACTTCGCCGACCGCCGCTTCCAGCGGTGCCGACCTGAACGGCAAGGCCGCGCAAAATGCCGCCGAAACCATCAAGCAGCGCCTGGTGGAATTCGCTGCGCGCAAGTACGACGTCAGTGAAGCGGATGTGCAGTTTCACAATGGCCATGTGCGGGTGCGCGAGCAGATCCTGACCTTCGAGGCGCTGATTCAGCAGGCATACTTCGCCCAGGTCTCGCTGTCGAGCACCGGGTTCTACAAGACCCCGAAAATCTTTTACGACCGCAGCCAGTCCCGTGGCCGGCCGTTCTATTACTACGCGTTCGGCGCGGCGTGTTGCGAAGTGCTCGTCGATACCCTGACCGGCGAATACAAGATGCTGCGCACGGACATCCTTCATGATGTGGGCGCTTCGCTGAACCCGGCCATCGACATCGGCCAGGTGGAGGGCGGTTTCATCCAGGGCATGGGGTGGCTGACCATGGAGGAACTGGTGTGGAACGACAAAGGCAAATTGATGACCAACGGCCCGGCCAGCTACAAGATCCCGGCGGTCGCCGACATGCCCCTGGACCTGCGGGTGAAGCTGGTGGAAAACCGCAAGAACCCGGAAGACACGGTGTTCCACTCCAAGGCCGTGGGTGAACCGCCGTTCATGCTCGGCATTGCCTCGTGGTGCGCCATCAAGGATGCGGTGGCGAGCCTTGGAGGTTATCGCCATCAGCCGAAGATCGACGCGCCGGCGACACCCGAGCGGGTGTTGTGGGGTTGCGAACAGATGCGCAAGTTGCAGGCGGCGACAGCCGTTGAGACTGAAGCCGAGATGGCTTCGCTCTAGATCGAGGTGCTGCCATCGGGGGCAAGCCCCCTCCCACATAGTGATCTGCGAATGCGTTCAAATGTGGGAGGGGGCTTGCCCCCGATAGCGGCCTGACAGACACCACTATGAGGTGACTATGAACAATTGGATCAGCGCCCTCGCCGACCTGCAGAACCAGGGCGAACCTTGCGTCCTGGTGACCATCATTGAAGAACTCGGCTCCACGCCACGCAATGCCGGTTCCAAGATGGTCATCAGTGCATCGCAGACCTTCGACACCATTGGCGGTGGGCACCTGGAATACAAAGCGATGCAGATCGCCCGCGAGATGCTCGCCCGTGGCCAGCAAAACACCCATCTGGAGCGCTTCAGCCTAGGCGCGAGCCTGGGCCAGTGCTGCGGCGGCGTCACAGTGCTGCTGTTTGAACCCATGGGCCAGGTGCAGGCGCAGATTGCGGTATTCGGCGCCGGCCATGTGGGACGCGCCCTGGTGCCGTTGCTGGCGAGCCTGCCGTGCCGGGTGCGCTGGATCGATTCGCGCGAGCAGGAGTTTCCGCAACAGATCCCCGAGGGCGTGCGTAAAATCGTCAGCGAAGAACCGGTCGACGAAATCGCCGACTTGCCGGTGGGCAGCTACTGCATCGTCATGACCCACAATCACGCACTCGACCTGGAACTGAGCGCCGCGTTGCTCAAACGCAACGATTTCGCCTACTTCGGCCTGATCGGCTCGCAGACCAAACGCGTCAAGTTCGAACACCGCCTGCGTGATCGCGGCTTCGACGCCGCCCAGTTGCAACGCATGCGCTGCCCCATGGGCCTCACCGAGGTGAAGGGCAAATTACCGGTGGAGATCGCCATTTCCATCGCGGGCGAAATCATCGCCACTTACAACGCCAATTTCGGCCAGCACAACGCCAGCGCCGAACCGATTGCCAAACTGCTGCCGGTGTCACGCCGCAGCCAAGCGACCCATTGAGAAGACCATGCCTTTGACCCGCAAAGCCTACCGCGCCGCCATCCTGCACAGCATTGCCGACCCCGCCGAGGTGGGCATCGAAGCGTCCTATGAGTATTTCGAAGACGGCCTGCTGGTGATTGATAACGGCCAGATCAGCGCCCTCGGGCACGCCAGCGAATTGCTGCCGACACTGCCGGCCGATATTGACGTGACCCACTACCAGGACGCGCTGATCACCCCCGGCCTGATCGACACCCATATCCACCTGCCGCAAACCGGGATGGTCGGCGCTTATGGCGAACAGTTGCTGGATTGGCTCAACACGTACACCTTCCCCTGCGAAAGCCAGTTCGCCGACAAGGCCCATGCCGAGCAAGTGGCGGATATTTTCATCAAGGAACTGCTGCGCAACGGCACCACCACCGCATTGGTGTTCGGCAGTGTGCACCCGCAATCGGTGAACGCGTTTTTCGAAGCGGCGCAGAAACTCGACCTGCGCATGATCGCTGGCAAGGTGATGATGGACCGCAACGCGCCGGACTATCTGACCGACACGCCCGAGTCCAGTTATCAGGACAGTAAGATGTTGATCGAGCGCTGGCATGGCAAAGGCCGGCTGCACTATGCGGTCACGCCACGCTTCGCCCCCACCAGCACGCCGGAGCAATTGACACTGGCCGGGCAGCTGCTGGGGGAATATCCGGATCTGTATATGCAGACCCACATCAGCGAGAACCTGCAGGAAGTGCAGTGGGTGAAGGCGTTGTTCCCGGAGCGCAGCGGCTACCTGGACGTGTATGACCATTACAAGCTGCTGGGCGAGCGCTCGGTGTTTGCCCACGGCGTGCACCTGTGCGACGACGAATGCGCGCGCTTGGCGCAAACCGGCTCGGCGGTCGCCTTCTGCCCGACCTCGAACCTGTTCCTGGGCAGCGGCCTGTTCAACTTGCCGATGGCCGAGAAGCACAAACTGAACGTTGGCCTGGGCACCGATGTGGGCGGCGGCACCAGTTTCTCGCTGCTGCAAACCTTGAACGAAGCCTACAAAGTCATGCAGTTGCAAGGCGCGCGGTTGAGCCCGTTCAAATCGCTGTACCTGGCGACCCTGGGCGGCGCGCGGGCGCTACGCCTGGAAGACAAGATCGGCACGTTGCAACCGGGCACGGATGCGGACTTCCTGGTGCTGGACTACAACGCCACACCGCTGCTCAGCTACCGTCTGAAGCAGTCGAACAGCATCGACGAAACGTTGTTTGTATTGATGACCCTGGGAGATGACCGCACCGTGCTGCAGACCTATGCCGCCGGCCAACGGGTGCACCAGCGCTGATCTTGGCACCAGCACAAAACCAATGTGGGAGGGGGCTTGCCCCCGATAACAGAGTGTCAGTCACTGCATGAGGTGACTGTTCCACTGCTATCGGGGGCAAGCCCCCTCCCACATTTTGTCCTTGGCAAACCAGGAAAATTACAGCTTTATCGAGGAACGCCCAGGCTTCTTGGTCTGCAACAGATGCGAGAACACCGCATGCAGATCATCCGACGCGCTCTCTTCATCGAGGTTGAGCTTGCTGTCGATGTGATCCATGTGATGCATCATCAGGTTCACCGCCAACGCCGCGTCGCGAGCTTCGATGGCATCGATCAACTGGGTGTGCTCATCGTAGGAACAGTGGGAGCGGTTACCGCTTTCGTACTGAGCGATGATCAATGAGGTCTGGGACACCAGGCTGCGCTGGAAGCTGATCAGCGGTGCATTCTTTGCCGCTTCGGCCAGCTTGAGGTGGAACTCGCCGGAAAGGCGGATACCGGCACCGCGATCGCCACGGGAAAAACTGTCGCGCTCGTCGTTGACCATCTGGCGCAACTCGGCCAGTTGCTCGGCAGTGGCGTGCTGCACGGCCAGCTCGGTGATCGCCCGCTCTACCAGGCGACGGGCCAGGAACACCTGACGCGCTTCTTCGACGCTCGGGCTGGCCACCACCGCGCCGCGATTGGGCCGCAGCAATACCACGCCTTCATGGGCCAGGCGCGACAGGGCGCGACGAATGATGGTGCGGCTCACGCCGAAGATTTCCCCCAGTGCCTCTTCACTCAACTTGGTTCCAGGCGCCAGGCGTTGTTCAAGGATGGCCTCGAAGATATGCGCATAGACAATATCGTCCTGGGTTCCGCTGCGACCGGCCTTGCCGGCTCGCGGTTGTTTCTTGAGAGGTTGCAACTGTTCGTTCATGGGCACTCGGGTTTGGAGAACGGCGGCGAATTATCGGTGATACGGCGACTTTACGGTAATACGGCAACAGCGGGTCGCTGGCAAGTATCCGCTAAAAACAGCGCACATTGTACACAACCCAATGGGCCAACACACTGTACGGCTGTTTGCGCGGTCGGCTGTATTGCAATGCGTCGTTACGTTTGAGTTTAGGCTTGAATCTGCGCCTTCACCGGCAAACCCCAGGTAAAAAGGAACAGCGTTCATGACTGACGCCACCCAAGCGCCCCTGCGCCCACTGGCCGACACTTCCCCTTCGGCGGTTGTCGCCGGTTTTATTGCCATGATGACCGGCTACACCAGCTCCTTGGTGCTGATGTTCCAAGCCGGACAAGCCGCGGGCTTGACCACGGCGCAGATCTCCTCATGGATTTGGGCGATTTCCATCGGCATGGCGGTGTGCAGCATTGGCTTGTCCCTGCGTTACCGCACGCCGATCACCATAGCCTGGTCCACGCCCGGCGCGGCGCTGTTGATCACCAGCCTGGGCGGTGTCACCTACGGCGAAGCCATCGGCGCCTATATCACCTGCGCGGTGCTGGTGACGCTATGCGGGCTGACCGGCAGCTTTGAAAAACTGGTCAAGCGCATTCCGGCGTCGCTGGCGGCCGCGTTACTGGCTGGCATTCTATTCAAGATCGGCAGTGAGATTTTCGTCGCGGCGCAGCATCGCACCGGCCTGGTGCTGGGGATGTTCTTCACCTACCTGATCATCAAGCGCATGTCGCCGCGCTATGCCGTGCTTGCCGCGCTGATCATCGGCACCCTGTTGTCGGGCGCGATGGGGTTGCTGGATTTCAGCGGGTTTCATCTGGAAGTCGCCACGCCGGTGTGGACCACCCCGCACTTCTCGCTGGCAGCCACCATCAGCATCGGCATTCCGCTGTTCGTGGTGGCGATGACCTCGCAGAACATGCCGGGCGTGGCGGTGTTACGTGCCGATGGCTATGACGTGCCGGCCTCGCCGCTGATCACCGCCACCGGCCTGGCCTCGTTGGTGCTGTCACCGTTCGGCTCCCACGGCATCAACCTGGCGGCGATCAGCGCGGCCATCTGCACCGGCCCCCACGCCCACGAAGACCGTAACAAGCGTTACACAGCAGCGGTTTGGTGCGGTGTGTTCTACGGCATTGCCGGGGTGTTCGGCGCGACACTGGCGGCATTGTTCGCAGCGTTGCCCAAGGAGCTGGTGCTGTCGATTGCGGCGTTGGCGTTATTTGGCTCGATCATCAACGGCTTGAGCATTGCCATGAATGAACCCAAGGAACGGGAAGCGGCGCTGATCACCTTTATGGTCACCGCGTCAGGCTTGACGTTGTTTTCCATCGGCTCGGCGTTCTGGGGGATCGTGGCGGGGGTGTTGACGCTGTTGATTCTGAATGGGCGCAAGGCCTGAGTTTTCAAAGCCCCAAACGAAACAGCGACCCGGGCGGGTCGCTGTTTCAGCACATCAGGCTACCGGGTTGATCGGCGTCTCTGGGTGCCATGCGTCCAACAGCGGGCTCACTTCAACGCGAGTCAGCTCTGGGCGGGCCTTGAGCCACGCCTCGACGGTTGCACGCTGCTCTTCGCTGACCGAACCGCGTTTGGCCGAGCACACCAGACCGAAGTCGTCGCCGCCTACGTAGTCCAGGCCATTGCCGTCCATCGCTTCAGTCAGGAATGCTTCGAGGAAAGCGTCAACCGCTTCATCGTCCAAACCTTCTTTGAAGTCCAGGTTCAGTTCGAAACCCAGCTCTTGAAATTCATCAACGCACAGTTTTTTGCGCAGACGCCGGGAACGGTTAGTCGCCATTGGAACAGTCCTCTTAAGTAATAACGGCCGGCACTTTAGCAGCTTAAGGCGGCGATTGCCCGACTCTCTGGGACAGGCGGCGTTTTGCCTGGAAAAAAAACGCGGATTAGCAGCTATCGTTCAGCTACAAGTATCTATGCCTTGGGGCATAATGCCGACACTTTCTTGACCATTGAGGGATTTTTCCTATTTACCCCTCGCCTTTTTCACCCTCCTCAGCAGTAGGGTCTTATTCTTTATGATCAAATCTTTGCGTCCATTGTTACTTGCCGGGTTTCTTCTGCCGCTGGCCTTTTCCGTCACCGCCGCTCCGATCAACACCACCCTGCCGCCCAACGTTGCGCAGGCCCTGCAAAAAGCCAAACTGCAAAATACTGCGTTGTCCCTGGTTATGCTGCCGCTCAACGGCCCCGGCACGCCCACCGTATTCAACGCCGACGTTTCGGTGAACCCGGCCTCTACCATGAAACTGGTCACCACCTATGCGGCCCTGGAAATGCTCGGCCCCAACCACCAGTGGAAAACCGAGTTCTATACCGACGGCACCCTCAACGGTGGCGTGCTGCATGGCAACCTCTACCTCAAGGGCGGCGGTGACCCCAAGCTGAACATGGAAAAGCTGTGGCTGCTGATGCGCGATCTGCGCGCCAACGGTGTGCAGCAAGTCACCGGCGATCTGGTGCTGGATCGCGGCTTCTTCATCCCACCGCAATTGCCGGAATTCAACGACGATGGCAATGACGAGAACAAGCCGTTCCTGGTCAAGCCCGATGCGCTGCTGGTCAACCTCAAGGCCCTGCGTTTCGTCACGCGCAACGATGGCGGACGGGTGCTCGTTTCGGTAGAGCCACCGATTGCCAGCATTCGTATCGACAATCAGGTCAAGGTTTCCAACGCCAAGCAATGCACCGGCGATGTGCGCTACAACCCGGTGACCGCCGCCGATGGCAGCGTGACGGTGACCGTCAGCGGGCAACTGGCCGACGGCTGCAGTTCACAGACGTACCTGTCGCTGCTCGACCACGCCACCTACACGGCCGGCGCGGTGCGGGCGATCTGGAAGGAACTGGGCGGCAGCATCCAGGGCCGCGACATCCAGGCGCCGGTGCCCAAGAATGCCAAGGTCCTGGCGCGCGCATTCTCGCCGGACCTGGCGGAAATCATCCGCGACATCAACAAATACAGTAACAACACCATGGCCCAGCAGTTGTTCCTGAGCCTGGGCGCACAATTCAGAAACGATGCCGACGGCGACGATGCCAAGGCTGCGCAGCGCGTGGTGCGTCAGTGGCTGGCGAAAAAAGGCATCACCGCGCCGCACTTGGTGATGGAGAACGGCTCCGGCCTGTCCCGCGCCGAACGGGTCAGCGCCCGTGAGATGGCAGCCATGCTCCAAGCCGCGTGGCGAAGCCCTTACGCGGCGGAGTACATCAGCTCGATGCCCATCGCCGGCACCGACGGCACCATGCGTAAGCGCTTGAAGACCACCGCCATGCGCGGCGAAGCCCACGTCAAGACCGGCACCTTGAACACTGTGCGCGCCATCGCCGGCTTCAGCCGCGACAACAACGGCAATTCGTGGGTCGTGGTGGCGATCCTCAACGATCCGAAGCCATGGGGCGCATCGTCAGTGCTCGACCAGGTGCTGCTGGATCTGTATCGCCAGCCAAAACTGACGGCGGCGGCACCGGTGCTCTAGCACCCACCGTCGTTCACCTGTGGAAGGGGTTTATCGTGGCGAGTAGGCTTGTCCTGCTCACCACCGAGTCATGTGTGAGCCTTTAAGTATCCCACCGGGCTTTCAAGCCTGAACCCTCTGCGCCTCAACCCGGTCCCTACCCGCCTGCTTGGCCACGTACACCGCCGAGTCGGCGCGTAGCAGCAACCCATCGATGCCTTCATCGCCCCGCCAACTGGCCACGCCAAAGCTGGCGGTGACGATCCCCACCGGGTCCATCGGCGCACTGCGCAACGACTGCCACAATTCCAACGCCAGGCTGTAGGCCTGTTCAGCATCGGTGGTGGGGCACAACACCATGAACTCTTCACCCCCAAAACGACAGAACACATCGGTGCGGCGCAGACGCTGGCTGATGCGCGAGCACAACTCCTGCAACACGCCATCGCCTACTGCGTGGCCATGCTTGTCGTTAATGCGCTTGAAATGATCGACATCCAACATGATCACCGACAATGCCCCCTGGGTTCGATTGAGCCTGGCAATTTCGGCGCGCAAGCGATCCTGAAAGTAGCGCCGGTTGTAAATGCCGGTCAGCGAGTCGGTGATGGATAAGGCACGCAACTCTTCTTCCACCCGCTTGAGATCGGAAATATCCGACACATACCCATGCCACAACGTACCGCCGCCGGGTAACTCTTCCGGGGTTGCTTCGCCACGAATCCAGCGCAGGCCGCGCTGCGGCAACAGCACGCGATACTCTTCGCGCCAATGGCTCAGTTGCAATGCGGACAGGCGCACCGAAGCGCGCACCCGCTCTGCGTCCAACGGATGGATGCGCTCGAACACGCGCTTGGCATCCTGCTGCAACAACCCCGTTTCGATTTCGTAGATATCGCGCATGCCGTCGCTGGCATAGATAAAGCGCCAGTTATCCTGAGGTTCCAGGGTGAACTGAAAGATCCCGCCGGGGACATGGGCGCTGAGCTTTTTAAGCAGCCGGTCGCGGACGGCCAGAGCTTCGTAGGCGCGCTTTTGCTCGGTCACATCCAGGTAAATCGCCAGATGCCCGACCCAAAGGCCGTGGTCATCCAGCAGGACGGTGGCCAGCATGGTGACGCTCAGCGGACTGCCGTCGTTTCGGATCAAGGTCCACTCGCGCGCTTCGTGCAAACTGTCGGGGCTTTCCACCAACATGGCCTGGCTGGCGGGAATGCGCTTGCCCAGGGTCACGCCCAGTTTGGCGGAACGCATTTCCAGTTCTGTCGCCAGGTGCAGACTTTCCAGGGTCAACTTGCCCACCACCTGGTCGGCGGTGAAGCCGAGCATCTGTTCAGCGCCGGCATTGAACGTGTTGATCACACCGCGCAAGTCAGTGGCAATGATGGCAACCTGGGTGGCCGCGTTCAGCACACTGCGCAACTGGCCGTGGGCACCGCGCAATTCCTGCTCACGCAGACGCAACTGCTGGGTACGCTGCTCGACCATTTTCAAAGCACGCTGGCGCTGGCTGACCAGCATATACAGCAAGATGCTCAGCAGCAGGCTGAGCAAGCTGCCCATGATCAGGATAGCGGCCAGCGAAGAATGGTTGGCCCGCGCGAATATTTCGCTCGGGCGCAGGGTCAAGGCATAGACATGATCGCCCAGGGTCAGGCGCCGTACCCCCTCGAGGCGGCTGTCGGCCACGGCATTGTTGGATTCATAGAGCACACGTTGTTGCTGGTCCGAGGTGTCGACAATCTGCATCACCAGGTTGTCCCGCTCCGGCTTGGGCAAACCGTCGGCCATCAGCTGGCGCATGCTGATCACCGCCATGACGTAGCCATAGGGCTGTTCAGTACCCGCCTCTCGGCTCACGGGGGCCACCAGCAATACGCCGGCTGCATAGGCCGGCTCCAAGCCCACCAACTGCATGGGTTGAGACACTGCAAGCTTGCCGCTTTTATGCGCGCGCTCCAGCGCCGAACGCCGCAAGGGCTGGGCCAATAGGTCAAAGCCCAAGGGCGAACCCAACAGGCTCTGGGTCTGGCTGTAGAGCACCGGCACGTACTCATCGCGCTCCGGCGCGGGGACCAGTTCACCCGCCGCGTTCAACTCACGGATCACGAAATCCACGCCCCTTTCTCGGGACACTTGCTGTTCAAACTGGCTGCGTTGCTGACGCACCACCCGTGGCGCCCAGGCGTATGCGCGGGCGCGCAGGAGCAATGGCTGGGTAAACCCATCGAACTCTTCGCGGGACACATCGGAGGAATTGACAAAAAAACGCCGAAGGCTGTTAAGGCGTTGTTCCTGATCTTCAAAGCGCTCCTGCAAACGGGTGTAGCGCTCGTTGACCAGCAGTTGAAAGCGCTGGCGTACCTGCTGCTGATACAGATCGTGAGTGGCCCAGGCGACGATACCCGTCAAGGTACAACCGGCCAATAGCACCACCAATGCCACCAGCCAAGCCGATGCCTGCTCACTGATGAAGCCTAGGATTTTCGGGCGAACGGCTTGCAACGGCATAGGCAACACTCACAACGCCAGCGTGCGGGGGGTGTCACTTTGGCTTGGCCTTAAGTTATAGCTATCGGCCAGTAGTTTGACCAGCGCAAAAAAGCCGCAAGCCTGGAATATCCTGGCTTGCGGCTTTTTATGCAGCCATCAGCGAGCGGTGATTTTCCACGCACGGTGGATTTTCGCATTGCGCGCGAAATCCGGGTCGATGGTTTTGTCGCTGATTTCCTCGACCGCATAGCGTTCGCTGAGATTGTCTTCCAACTGGAACTTGCGGAAGTTGTTGGAGAAGTACAGCACGCCGCCCGGTGCCAGGCGGGCCATGGCCAGGTCGAGCAACTGCACATGGTCGCGCTGCACGTCGAAGATGCCTTCCATGCGCTTGGAGTTGGAGAAGGTCGGCGGGTCGATGAAGATCAGGTCGAACTCATCGCGACTGGCTTCCAGCCACGCCATCACATCGCCCTGCTCCAGGCGGTTCTTGTCGGAGAAACCGTTGAGGGAGAAGTTGCGACGCGCCCAGTCCAGGTAGGTCTTGGACAGATCGACACTTGTAGTGCTGCGCGCACCGCCCTTGGCCGCGTGCACACTGGCAGTGGCGGTGTAGCAATACAGATTGAGGAAGCGCTTGCCGGCCGCCTCTTTCTGAATGCGCATACGCATCGGGCGGTGGTCGAGGAAGAGGCCGGTGTCCAGGTAATCCGTGAGGTTGACCAGCAGCTTCACACCGCCCTCGCTCACCTCAGTGAACTTGCCCTGGGCGCTCTGACGCTCGTACTGCTTGGTACCGCTCTGACGCTCGCGACGCTTGACCACCACGCGGCTCTTGTCGATGTTCAGCGCCTGGGGAATGGCCGCCAGAGCATCGAACATGCGCGCGGAAGCTTTTTCCGGGTCGATGGACTTGGGCGCGGCGTACTCCTGCACATGCACCCAGTCGTGGTACAGGTCGATGGCCATGGAGTATTCCGGCATATCGGCGTCATACACACGGTAGCAATCCACGCCCTCACGCTTGGCCCACTTGCCCAGCAGCTTGAGGTTTTTTTGCAGGCGATTGGCGAACATCTGCCCGCCTTCGCTCAGGCGCGCCTGCTCGACCACGGGAGCCGGGGCCGGTTTGATCGGGTTACCGTTCTTGTTGTACTGGCGCTCTTGCGGCTCGGTCGGGGCCTGGTCGTATGCAGCCTGCTCGCGTTCGGCCTGGCGCTGTTCCGGGGTACGGCGCTCGCCGGTGACGAACTGGTCGGGGTTGACCTTGATCAGCAGCAATTTGCACGGCAAGGCGCCGTTCCAGAACGAGTACTGCTTGTGGCTGCGGATGCCCATGCGCTTGCCCAGGTCGGGCGCACCGGTGAACACTGCGGCTTCCCAGCCCATGCAGGCTTGGCGCAGACGTTCGCCGAGGTTCTGGTAGAGGTACAACAGGCTGGCTTCATCGCCCAGACGCTCGCCGTAAGGCGGGTTGCAGATCACCAGGCCTTTCTGGTTCTGGTCCGGGCGCGGCTCGAAGGTCCCGACCTCCCCTTGGTACACCTTGATCCAATGGCTCAGACCGGCGCGCTCAATGTTGTTGCGCGCGGGTTGAATCAGGCGCGGGTCGGCTTCGTAACCTCGAATCCACAGCGGCGTTTTGTTCATGCCAATCGCGGCGCGCTCGCTGGCCTCGGCGTGCAGCTTTTTCCACAGCGCTGGGACATGACCGAGCCAGGTGGTAAAGCCCCACAGTTCACGGTTGAGGTTGGGCGCCATATCGGCCGCAATCATCGCGCCTTCCACCAGGAAGGTACCCACGCCGCACATCGGGTCGGTCAGCGCACCGCCTTCAGCGGCGATACGCGGCCAACCGGCGCGAATCAGGATCGCGGCCGCCAGGTTTTCCTTCAGCGGCGCCGCGCCCTGCTGCAGGCGATAGCCGCGCTGGTGCAGGCTATGACCGGAGAGATCGAGGGACAGGATGGCTTCGCCACGGTCCAGGCGCAGGTGGATACGCAAGTCCGGATTGATCTTGTCGATGGACGGGCGCTCGCCGGTCGGAGTGCGCAGTTTGTCGACGATCGCATCCTTGACCTTCAGCGCGCCGAAGTGGGTGTTGTCGATACCGGAGCCGTGACCGCTGAACTCCACTGCCAGAGTGCCGTCGGGGACCATGTGGTCGGCCCAGTCGATATCCAGCACGCCGTGGTAGAGGTCTTCGGCGTCCTTCATGGGGAAACGCTTGAGCACCAGCAGCACGCGGTTGGCCAGGCGCGACCAGAGGCACAGCCGGTAAGCGGTCTCCATGTCGGCCATGCCGCGCACGGCCGAAGTGTGCTCGCGCGCATCCTCAAGGCCAAGCCCGACGGCTTCCTCGATCAGCAGGCCTTCGAGGCCCTTGGGGCAGGTGAGGAAGAGTTCAAAACGGTCCGACATGGGGCATTCCAGGCTTTTCAGCAATAAGTGAACGGGCGACGCATCGCCGGTTCGGTTTTCAATCAAGCACTTTTCTTGAAGAGTGCTCGCGTGGCACGAATGTGCCGTTCCACCCCGGCTGCCAGGCCGTTGAGCCTTTATTTACGGGGCAGATAAAAATGTGCAGCAACAAAAAGAAATATTCCGACCCTTCGTCGAATAATAACCGACTGCAACAGACGGACATTCTTACTTAAGGATTAAACCTTTCCTCTATGCGGGGTGCATCATAGCTGGCTTTGCCAGACAAATGGGGCGTAAAGCCATCCCAGCTTATGGCTATAGCATCGTTATCGTTACGTGCTTATGACAAAACGATCATTGAATCCATGTGACCTATTGGTTAGAACTCACCACAGGTTGGCGCCGTAACGACGCCGACACATCGGCTCGCCACGCCGGCAGCGAGCCCACCAACGGCAGAAAAACTCTGCCCGGCCTCAGACGAGGCCGAAGGATATCAAGACAGTCAACAAGTGAGGGAAACACCCTATGAGAAGACTTAAGCGTGATCCGTTGGAAAGAGCGTTTTTACGCGGATATCAATATGGCGTTCATGGCAAATCCCGTGAGCTTTGCCCATTTACTCTACCGTCGGTACGCCAAGCCTGGATCAACGGCTGGCGCGAAGGACGCGGCGACAACTGGGACGGTATGACAGGCACTGCGGGAATCCACAGACTCAACGAACTTCACGCCGTCGGCTAATCAGGGCACTTAATTCCGACACACCACCTTTGAAGCTGTAACGACTTACCATGCGCGCCCCATCCGGGCGGCGGGCTTCGGCCCAGGGGGCTCCTTGATGGAGCCCTTTTTTATGGGCGCCGTTCAGGCCTTTCTGGGCAATGCGGCAATCGCATCCACCGACTCACGAATCAACGCCGGGCCTTTATAGATAAAGCCAGAGTACAACTGCACCAGGCTCGCACCCGCGGCGATTTTCTCGGCCGCGTGCTTGCCTTCAGTGATGCCGCCCACCGCGATGATCGGCAAGCGCCCCGCCAGCTCGGCGGCCAGCACCTTGACGATATGAGTGCTTTTATCGCGGACCGGCGCACCCGACAGACCGCCCGCCTCGTCACCATGGGCCAGACCTTCAACGCCGGCACGACTCAAAGTGGTATTGGTGGCAATCACCGCGTCCATTCCGGAATCCACCAGAGCCTGGGCCACCAGCACGGTTTCTTCGTCGCTCATGTCCGGGGCGATCTTGATCGCCAGCGGCACGCGCTTGCCATGCCGAACGGCCAGGTCTTCCTGACGCTGGCGCAGGGCTTCGAGCAATTGCTTGAGGGAATCACCGAACTGCAGGCTACGCAGGCCTGGGGTATTCGGCGAACTGACGTTAACGGTGACGTAGCTGGCGTGGGCATAGACCTTGTCCAGGCAGATCAAGTAGTCGTCCACCGCGCGCTCGACCGGCGTGTCGAAATTCTTGCCAATATTGATGCCGAGAATGCCGCTGTACTTCGCGGCCTGGACCCGTGACAGCAGGTGATCGACGCCCAGGTTGTTAAAGCCCATGCGATTGATGATCGCCTCGGCTTCCGGCAGGCGGAAGATGCGAGGCTTGGGGTTGCCCGGCTGCGGTCGCGGCGTCACGGTGCCGATCTCAACAAAGCCAAAGCCCAATTGCGCGAAACCATCAATGGCCGCACCGTTCTTGTCCAGGCCGGCAGCCAGCCCGACCGGGTTGGGGAAGTCCAGCCCCATCACCGATACTGGCATTTTTGCCGGCGCCTTGCACACCAGACCATTGAGTCCCAAGCGGCCACCGGCACCGATCAGGTCCAGGGACAGATCGTGGGAGGTTTCCGGGGAGAGTTTGAACAACAGCTGGCGGGCCAGGGTATACATGGGCGGGCTAGACTCGGATGGCGACGAAGGTGGCGGCGATTATAGCCGGGGTAACCGCGCGCAGGCGAGGCGTGCCGCCCAACGTCGCTAACGCTGCATGACCAGGGCCTCATAACGCGCCCAGATTTTTTCGGCATAGCGCTGGCGTAGTACATCGCGCTCCGGCCCAGAACCCGGTCCCGCATTGTAGGCGCCCACTGCTGTCCAGTTGTAGCCGAAGCGCTGGATAAACTCGGCGAGTATCGACGCGCCAACCTCCACCGACAGGCACGGCTCGTTCAACAAACGCTCCTCGGTAATCCCCAACTTGAGCAGGCGCGGCAAATGCATGCTGTTGATCTGCATCAGGCCGATGTCTCGGGTGCCGTTGCTGTTGGCGGTGTTTACCGCGTCAGCTCGATAGCCCGACTCCACCGCGGCGATGGCTTGCAATAACTCCGGTTCAATGTCGTAACGACCGGCAATTTCCTCCCAGCAGTAGGCCAACGCCGGATGCGCGCTCATCAACCAACCAAAGAGCAGCGCCTTGCTCCAACGCTTATCCATGTCGGACCTGACCGCAGGCAGAACACACTTGCCCCCCTTGAGTGTGCCCGTCTCGGCGCACTTTGACCGGACAGTTAAAGCGATAGCCCCTGCCGTAGATCGTCTTGATAAACCCCTTATCGGCGCCCAAATGTTTGCGCAGCGAGTAGATGCACCGTGTCAGGGATTCTTCGGCGACCTCGCCTTGGGGCCAAACCAGCTCCAGCAAGCGATCCTTAGTCATCAGCGCACCACCCGACACCAGCAGCAATCGCAAGACATGCCACTCCTTGGGCGGCAATTGAATATCGGCGCCCTCACCGGTCAAGCGCCCATCGCCATGCAAGGTCCAACAGGCAAAAGCCAGGGAAACCGTCGTCAATTCATCATTCACGACGCCCATATCTACCTCGGTATCCGACAACTGACATTGAAGTCCTTATTTCCTTGACTGGCGCTTGCGCCCACGCGACGACTATAAAAACCCGCCTGACAACCCACCCTAGGAAAAAGCTCAGAGATCCTGCGTTTTTTGGGATCACTGCGTAGGGCGTTTCACAACGTGAACGCACCTGGGGCCCACTCTTGATAAACCTCATGCAGCTCAACCCCCAAGCGGTCCTCCAGTTGCACCAACTCGCCCAAGGCCAGCAGTTGGCCGTTGACCCGAACTTCCACGCAGTGAATGACCGCTGGCGCCAACGGCAACACCTTCCCTGGCGCAAAAGCGGCCAGACGCTTGCGGCTGATCAGTTGTTCCTGCAGAAGAATTTCCAAATGCATGGGTCAATGCCTTTATTCACGGGATCCGTCGCGATTTGGCCGCACGAACGCACGTTGCACACGCTCGTATTGCGCCGCGGTCAATGGAGGCGGCCCGCTGCCTGCGGCCGCGCCTTTCGCCTCTGCTGCGGCAGCGCGGGCCTGAATCACAAACAGGCGGACATCAGCCGAGCGTGCGGGCACCGTGCTACGGCTCTGTTCGCGCGAGTCACGGGGGAACGCGCCCAGCCACAGGCGCTTGCCCTGGGAGACTCGCACCACGCTGCTGACCCCTACCCGCCCGACCCCTGCCGGTTTATCGCGCCGCCCCTTGGCACTCATGGGGCGACCATCCTCAATATCCAGGAGCATCTCGATTTCGTTCGCCTCGGCAAAACGCGGCAGCACACTGACCTGAGTGGCGTAATGCACAGGCTTCCACTCGGCGGTGTCATCCGCGCGGGCCGGCAGATAGAACGTATGGTTGTCGTTAAACACCGCCGGCACGTTCTCCTGAGTCAGAATCACCGGCAGCGTCACCACCTTTGCTCGACGGCGGCGCTCCAGCGCAGCGATCTGCGCCATCAGGCGGTTATCCTCCAGCGGCTCCATGACACGAGTGGTCGAGGTTTTGGCATCTTCATCCAAGGCCAGGTTGAGTTTTTTCAGCTCATCGCGGCCCATGTCGACCAGCCACAGCGACACTTCGATCGATCGCCTGGGCGTATCCAGTTCCGCCACCAGTTGTTCGATAAACCGCACCTGTGCAGGTTTGCCTCTGATCAGCAGGCTGTTGGTGTCCGGATAAGCGATGACCGCAAGACTTTTGTCGGCCAGCACCCCCTTGTGCTCACTGGCCAGCACCGCTTCGATTATTGACGCTATCCCCGCGACCCTGACCTTGCCCTCACCTATCGCGTACTCACGGTCCGCCACATGGGTGTTGAGTACCTGAACCACCCCAAAGGCCTGGTCACCCACGCGCAGTTCAGCGCGCTCGCGGTCCATCAATTGCGCCAGCCGCAACACCCGGTCGACATAGCTCGGCGGGCCGGACACATAGAATGTGCGCGCGCCGTCGGCACGCAGGGGAAAGTGGGATTCCTGCAGCCCAGAGCGACGCATGAGGCTGCGAAACCGATCAATGGAAATATGCCGCAACGACACCGCCGAGCTTTTCGTTTCGCTGGCGTCATAGAGATAAAACCCTTGGCCGTCGCTGTACCAGATCAAGCCATGCTGCCGTGCCAGTTCTTCCAGGGTCTGCTGTGGCGCAGTCAAATCAAACAGACCACTGACGCGTTTGCGCGCCACCTCGCGACTCACCACGATCGGCAGACCCAAGGGTACCGACAGCGCGGTGAACACGGTATGCAGGCTCTCCTCCCGGGCCTGATAGGTCTCGCCCCAGGCCACTCCACATGCCAGCCACAGCGCGGCACACAGCCACCAGCGGCGAAGGCGGCGGCGAGACATGCGTTCGAGGAAGTCAGCGTACACCGTGGAAGTTCCTGGGGGCTGGCAGAGGAAAGCGGCCATACTGCGAGGCCGCCTCTTTTCAATCTTGATGGAAATTTAACGGCTGCCCATCACGCTCACCCCGTGGCATGTGCCTTGCTATGAACTCTGTATCAAAGCGCGTACCAACGGCGGAACGGGCTTACGGACAAAGGCGTCGTTACCCGCAATGGCCATGCATCGCCATCTGAGGGAGCGACGCTTTTTTTTGAATGAAAAGGTAGGTGCGGATGAACGATTCGGTGGGCAACGGCCCGATAAGCAACGCGCTGGCGTGGGTGAACGGCAGCGATGCGCCGGAAAAGAGCACTCTCGACCTGGGCTTTATGGCCTTGAGCGATTGCGCCTCGTTGGTAGTGGCGGCGACCCAGGGTTTCGCACAACCCTACGGCCTTACCCTGAATCTCAAGCGTCAATCTTCCTGGGCCAACCTGCGTGACAAGCTGGTCAGTGGGGAGTTGGATGCCGCCCACAGCCTGTATGGGCTGATCTACGCCGTACACCTGGGTATCGGTGGCGTGGCGCCCACCGACATGGCCGTGTTGATGGGCCTGAACCAAAACGGTCAGAGCATCAATCTTTCCCGTGGTCTGCAACAACAAGGGGTGGTCACTCCTGAGGCATTGGATCGCCATGTGCACCAAAGCCGAACAAAACTGACCTTCGCTCAGACATTTCCCACCGGCACCCATGCGATGTGGCTGTACTACTGGCTGGCGAGCCAAGGCATTCATCCGTTGCAGGACGTTGACAGTGTGGTGGTGCCGCCCCCGCAAATGCTTGCGCATCTGCAAGCCGGCCGGATCGACGGGTTTTGCGTGGGCGAGCCCTGGAGCGCCAACGCGGTCGCGCAAGATCAGGGCTTTACCCTGGCGACCAGCCAGGCGATCTGGCCAAACCATCCAGAGAAAGTCCTCGGCTGTACCCACGCGTTCGTCGAGCAATACCCCAACACGGCGCGGGTACTGGTGATGGCCATCCTCGAAGCCAGCCGCTTCATTGAACAGAGCATTGAAAACCGGCGCTCCACGGCGCAATTACTCAGCGGCCGCGAATACCTCGACGCGCCGCTCGATTGTATTGAGCCACGTTTACTCGGGGCGTATGACGACGGCTTGGGCAACCACTGGCAGGACCCTCACGCGCTGCGGTTTTTTGCGGGTGGCGAGGTCAACCTGCCGTACCTCTCCGACGGCATGTGGTTCATGACCCAGTTTCGCCGCTGGGGCCTGTTGCGCGACGACCCGGATTACCTGGGCGTGGCGCGCCAGGTGCAGCAACTGGCGCTGTATCGCGAGGCCGCCACCGCCTTAGGCCTCAACGCCGGGGACCAGGACCTGCGCAGCAGCCAGTTGATCGACGGCAAAGTCTGGGACGGCTCGGACCCGAACGGCTACGCCCGCAGCTTCCGCTTGCATGCGCTGGCCGATCACGCCAACCGCCAAGCCTTGCGCTGACAGGAGAACTGCCATGCTGCGAATCCTGTTGATCAATGACACCCCCCGCAAGGTCGGGCGCTTGCGCACGGCGCTGATCGAAGCCGGTTTCGAGGTGATCGACGAGTCCGGCCTGACCATCGACCTGCCAGCACGCGTCGAAACGGTGCGTCCGGACGTGATTCTGATCGATACCGAGTCACCGGGCCGCGATGTGATGGAGCAAGTGGTGCTGGTCAGTCGCGACCAGCCACGCCCCATTGTGATGTTCACCGATGAACATGACCCGAATGTGATGCGCCAGGCCATCAAGTCCGGGGTCAGCGCCTATATCGTGGAAGGCATCCAGGCCCAGCGTCTGCAGCCGATCCTCGATGTGGCCATGGCCCGCTTCGAGAGCGATCAGGCCTTGCGCGCGCAGTTGCAGGCGCGGGACCAACAGCTGGCGGAACGCAAACGCATCGAGCTGGCCAAGGGCATGCTGATGAAAATAAAGGACTGCAATGAAGAAGACGCCTACACCTTGATGCGCCGCCAAGCCATGAGCCGCCAGCAGAAATTGATCCAGGTGGCGGAGCAGATCATCGCCATGAGTGAGCTGCTCGGTTGATTTGGCTCAGCTCTTGCTAATGAATCATCACAGGTAACCAACGGCGGTTGCCCCTCCACGACAAAGACGTCGCACATCCGGTTTGCCCTCGCGAACCCGGTGGCGGCGTTTTTTTCGTTTTGGCCCCTGTGTGGGGCCGGTGGGGCGGCCGTAGTGGCTGTTCCATCACCAGGCCTTCTTACAAGACTCCTAACCGTTGAGGTGCGTGATGAAATCAAGCTTCTGGAAATCCGGGCACACCCCGACCCTGTTTGCCGCGTTCCTGTATTTCGACCTGAGTTTCATGGTCTGGTATCTGCTGGGCCCGCTGGCGGTGCAGATTGCCGCCGACCTGCAATTGACCACCCAGCAACGCGGCCTGATGGTGGCAACACCGATCCTGGCCGGTGCGGTGCTGCGTTTTCTGATGGGAATGCTGGCCGACAGGCTGTCGCCCAAGACCGCCGGGCTGATCGGCCAGGTGATCGTGATTGTCGCGCTGTTCGGGGCCTGGAAACTGGGCATCCACAGTTACGAACAGGCCCTGCTGCTGGGGCTGTTTCTGGGCATGGCCGGCGCGTCCTTCGCCGTGGCGCTACCCCTGGCTTCACAGTGGTACCCAGCCGAACACCAGGGCAAAGCCATGGGCATTGCCGGTGCCGGCAATTCGGGCACGGTATTCGCTGCCTTGCTGGCCCCGGTGCTCGCAGCGGCGTTTGGCTGGAGCAATGTGTTCGGGTTTGCGCTGATTCCGTTGATCTTGACGCTTGTGGTCTTCGCCTGGCTGGCGCGCAATGCCCCTGAACGGCCGAAAGCCAAATCCATGGCCGACTACTTCAAGGCCCTGGGCGATCGTGACAGCTGGTGGTTCATGTTTTTCTACAGCGTAACGTTCGGCGGCTTTATCGGCCTGGCCAGCGCATTGCCCGGCTATTTCAACGATCAATACCACCTCAGTCCGGTGACTGCCGGCTACTACACCGCCGCATGCGTGTTTGGCGGCAGCCTGATGCGTCCGCTGGGGGGGGCTCTGGCGGACCGATTCGGCGGCATCCGCACCCTGCTGGGCATGTACAGCATCGCGGCCATCTGCATTGCCGCCGTGGGCTTCAACCTACCCAGTTCGTACGCAGCATTGGCGCTTTTCGTCTGCACCATGCTCGGTCTCGGCGCAGGCAACGGCGCGGTGTTCCAATTGGTTCCGCAGCGCTTTCGCCGTGAAATCGGCGTGATGACCGGGTTGATCGGCATGGCCGGCGGCATCGGTGGCTTCGCGCTCGCGGCCGGCATGGGCGCGATCAAACAGAGCACCGGTAGCTATCAACTGGCCCTGTGGTTGTTCGCCAGCCTGGGCGTATTGGCATGGTTCGGCCTGCACGGCGTCAAGCGTCGCTGGAGAACCACTTGGGGCTCGGCCGCCGTGACGGCTGCACGCGTCTGATGAGCCTGCAACTGAGCGTCGCCCAGGCCAGTGCCATCGGCCCGCGCCCGGAAAACCAGGATGCGCTGCGGGTGGTCACCCCCGTGGCGGAACTGGCGGCCAGCAAAGGCTATCTGTGCGCCATGGCCGACGGCGTCAGCCAATGTGCCGATGGCGGATTGGCCGCGCGCTCGACCTTGCAAGCCCTGGCGATGGACTACTACGCCACGCCGCAAACCTGGAGCGTAGCCCAGGCACTGGAACGTTTACTGCTGGCCCAGAATCGCTGGTTGCAAGCCAACGGTGGTGGCCAGCCGCTGCTAACGACTCTAAGTGCCCTGGTGTTTCGGGGTCAGCGTTTTACCTTGGCCCATGTCGGCGATTGCCGGGTCTATCGCTGGCTGGACGGCCAGCTGCAACGCATCAGCGAGGATCACGTCTGGGAACAGCCGGGCATGCAGCACGTTCTTAAACGTGCGCTGGGCCTGGATCAACATGTGGTGCTGGATTTTCTCGACGGCCAATTGCGCGAGGGCGAGTACTTCCTGCTGCTCAGCGACGGCGTATGGGCAACCTTGGCCGAGCACAGCATCCAGGCCATCCTGCGTGAGCAGGCGGACCTGGACATAGCCGTGGCCACCTTGGTCAACACCGCCCACTTGGCCGGCAGCCAGGACAATGCCAGCGCGTTGCTGGTACGCGTTGATGCCTTGGGTGCCGCCACCCTCGGCGACGCCCTAGTCCAGTTACAGCAATGGCCGCTGCCACCGCCATTGAAACCCGGCCAACCGTTCGAAGGCTGGCGGGTGGAAGCATTAGTGGCGCAAAGTCGACAATCCTTGCTCTACCGGGTCCGCGATACCCAGCAACAGCCCTGGCTGTTGAAAACCTTGCCACTGAGCCATGACGACGATAGCCAAGCCGGCCAGGCTTTGCTGGCCGAAGAGTGGTTTTTGCGGCGCATGGCCGGACGCGCATTCCCAGAAGTGCACAGCGCCGGTAGCCGGCAGCACTTGTATTACGTCATGCGCGAGTATCCGGGGCAGACCCTCGCCACCCTGTTCCAGCTTCAGGGGCCCCTGCCTCTGGCCCAATGGCAGTCCGTCGCCGAGCGCTTGCTGCGGGCCGTGGGCCTGCTGCACCGGCGGCAAATCCTGCACCGCGATATCAAACCGGAAAACCTGTTGTTGGGAGACGACGGCGAGTTGCGCGTGCTGGATTTCGGCCTGGCTTACTGCCCCGGCCTGTCGGAAGACCGTGCCCACGAACTGCCGGGCACTCCAAGTTTTATCGCGCCCGAAGCCTTCAATGGCCAAGGGCCTACTGCCCAACAAGATTTATACAGCGTTGGCGTCACCTTGTATTTCCTGCTGACCGGGCATTACCCCTACGGCGAAATCGAAGCCTTCCAACGGCCCAGATTCACCCAGCCTGTCAGCGCAAGCCGCTATCGCCCCGACCTGCCTGACTGGCTGCCGCTGAGCCTGGAACGGGCGGTGGCCGCCCAGCCGTCGCAGCGTTACGAAACCGCCGAAGAATGGCTACTGGTACTGGAGCAGGCTGACCGGCGTGAGCTGAGCGTCCGCCCCAGGCCTTTGCTGGAGCGAGAACCGCTAAAAGTCTGGCAAACCGTGGCACTGCTGTCGGTGCTGATCAATCTGGTGTTGCTGTATGCACTCCTTCATAACTGAGTATCTCTACACGAGGGCAACCTTATGAACGCAAAAGTCTGGTTGGTGGGCGCAGGTCCCGGCGATCCGGAGTTGTTGACCCTCAAGGCGGTCCGCGCCCTGTGTGAAGCCGACGTGGTGTTGATCGATGATCTGGTCAACCCGGCAGTTTTGGACCACTGCGCCGCGGCGCGCGTGATCACCGTGGGCAAACGCGGTGGCTGCCGCTCCACCCCTCAGGACTTTATCCACCGCCTGATGTTGCGCTACGCACGCCAGGGCAAATGCGTGGTACGCCTCAAGGGCGGTGACCCGTGCATTTTCGGACGAGGCGGCGAAGAGGCGCTGTGGCTGCGGGATCGGGGCATTGAGGTGGAACTGGTCAATGGCATCACCTCAGGGCTGGCAGGCGCGACCAACTGTGGGATTCCTCTGACATTGCGTGGTGTAAGCCGTGGCGTAACGCTGGTTACTGCGCACACCCAGGATGACAGCCAACTGAACTGGCGCGCCCTGGCCGAGGGCGGGACTACCCTGGTCGTGTACATGGGGGTGGCAAAACTGGAAGAGATTCGTCAGCAGTTGATGGAGGGTGGCATGGCGGCAGATATGCCCGTGGCGATGATCGAGAATGCCTCGCTGCCCCAGCAGCGCGAGTACCGTAGCCTGTTATCGCGCATGCACAAGGATGCCCACGCATTCGCCCTTAAAAGCCCGGCGATCCTGGTCATTGGCCGTGTTGCCGCCAGAGAACAAGCTGCATATGTCGCAGCCGCCGCCAGCGCATGACACAAATGGTAGGCGAAAAAAAACCCGGCCTGAGCCGGGTTTTTTCTACAACTCAGTAATTACTGAGCGGTAGCTTCAACCGAAGCTTCTACGCGACGGTTGATAGCGCGACCAGCTTCAGTTGCGTTGTCAGCAACTGGGCGGGATTCGCCGTAACCTACAGCAGTTACACGGCTAGGAGCCACGCCGTCTTTAACCAGGACTTGCTTAACAGCGTCAGCACGACGCTGGGACAGCTTCTGGTTGTAAGCGTCTGGACCTACGGAGTCAGTGTGACCAGCTACTTCTACGTTAGTAGATGGGTACTGAGCCATGAAGTCGGCCAGGTTTTTCACGTCGCCGTAGCTGTTAGGCTTAACAACGGCTTTGTCGAAGTCGAACTTAACGTCCAGCTCAACACGAACAACCTGAGCAACTGGAGCTTCTGGCTCTGGAGTTGGCTCTGGAGCTGGTGCTGGGGTAGGAGCTGGAGCAGCTGCGCCAGCGTTACCGCCGAAGTTCACGCCCAGGCCGACCAGTGCGGAGTAATCCCACTTGCCGTTGTCCAGACCGTAGTCAGCTTCAACACCGGCACGAGCGTACAGGTTGTTGGTGAAGTAGTACTTAACGCCGGTACCGACAGTGGCGAAAGTGGTCTGATCGCGACCGCTGTGACCGTCAGCCTGTACGTTGGTACGGCTCTGGTGACCGAAACCGCCTTCTACGTATGGACGCAGGGAGTCTACGCCAGCTTGACCGAAGTGATACTGGGCAACCAGGCTGCCGGTATCGCCTTTGATCTTCTGGTTACCAGTACCGTCGTTCGAACGGGTGTGGTTGGTCTTGTCGTAGGACAGGTTCAAGGACAGGTCGTCGGTCAGGAAGTAACCGATGCGAGCGCCAGGATTGAAGCCGTCTTCGATGTGCTTGACGCTATCGTTGTACTGCTTCTTGTAGAACAGCTCGCCTTCAACTGCGCCTTGGCCTTGTGCCAGAACGCCGAAAGAAGTAGCGGCAATAAGAGAACCAATGGCCAAGCCCAAGGTGTTTTTCAGTTTCATCCGTTAAATCCCCATCTGGTGATTGTAAAGCAGTCCCACAAACCGGGGGACAACTCGGCGACAAGTCTAACAGAACTTGCCTACACGTAAGAGATATTTGCCACGCACTAAGTTTCAGTCTCGCCCGCAAATTTCTCACGTAATTTATCAAGAGCACGTTTGTAACGCATTTTTGTAGCACTCAAACCCATGTGCATGATGTCGGCGATTTCCTGAAACTCCAGCTCTGCGACAAAACGTAGCACCAGAATTTCTCGGTCAATCGGATTCACATGCACCAACCAGCGATCGAGCCCGCCCTTTTCCTCGGGTGCCGGCGCCTTTTCTTCAGACGCCTCCTCAAGGGGGTCCAGGCTCAAAGCGTCCATCAAGCGACGCTTTCGCCGTTCCTTTCGATACTGCGTGATGCACTCGTTGTACGTGATGCTGTAGAGCCAGGTCTTGAACTTCGATTTGCCCTCGAAGTTCTTCAGGCCGTACAACACCTTGAGCATCACTTCCTGACAGACATCGTCAGCATCTCTATCGTTCCCCAAATACCTTGAACAAACGTTGAACAGAGTGCGTTGATATCTGCGCATCAATTCTTCGTACGCGCGAGTTACGTGAAACAGCTCCGTGTGCGAACGCGCGACCAACTCCTCATCAGAGAGCTCACGGGGGTCATAGCGCGTGGACAGCGATTGGGCTTTATTCAAAACAAGTCGTGCCGACAGTCAGGTCAATGTCCGCTGCGGCCCGGTCACCCGGGTTCGCGGCGGCGTACATTAGCAGGGTTTGCCGGTTTAGCGGCTACTGACCTGCTGTTCCAGGAGAATGCGATTGGACAGCGACACCAGCTCGCCGTCATCGGTCAACACGGTCGTCTTGACTGTGCCGATCTCCTCGATTTGCCCTTCGACCTCGCCCACACGCACCTGTTGGCCCACCTGGTACAACTCGCGCACATAAATTCCTGCAAGAATCTGACCGGCAATTTCCCGGCTACCCAAGCCCATGGCCAGCGCAACGGCCAGACCAACGGTAATCAAAACGATCACAATCACATGGTTGAGCAGGTCAGTCTTGACCTCCAACTGGCTGATCGCGACCGAAATACTGATGATGATCACCAGCCCCTGGGCGATCCGCCCCAGACCGGCAGCGTAGTCCAACCCCACGCCTTCGGCGGCTCCGCGCACCAGCCCGTTGGCCAACTGCGCCAGTAAAACACCTACCAACAGCACCAGCGCGCCGCCGAAAACCTTCGGCAAATACAGCGCAAGCATGTCGAGCGTAGCTGAAACTCGCTCAAGGCCAAGGGATTGAGCGGCAGAAACCAGAAAAATCAGCAACACGAACCAGTAGACGATCTTGCCGACCAGTGTGGAGATCGGCACTTGCAACCCGGCGCGCCCCAGCAGCTTGGTCAGGCCGGTGCCTGCCATCAAGCGATCAAGGCCCAGTTTCGCGAGCAATTTGGACAGCAGGGTGTCGAGCAGCTTGGCCACGACAAAACCCAGCAACACTAGGACCAGCGCACCGAACAGGTTGGGAATGAAGTTCGCCACCTTGGTCCACAATGCGGTCATCGCGGTGACCAGGCTCTGGGTCCAGAGATCAAGTTCCATATTCAATCAGCCTTATCAGCAGTGCGAGCAAGAGGTTTACGACGGGAAACCGGTGAAACGTGGGCAGAACCATTGTTCAGCGCCATCATCAAGGCCGGCAGCCAACGACCGAGCAGACCGAACAGATCCCCCGCCCCGACCTGGCGGTTGGCGGTTTTCAACACGCGCCCCAGGCAAGCATCGTCATCGCGGTTGGACGGCGAAGCATTGAGCATGTCACGCAAAGACTGTTCGAACGGATCGTGCATAAAGACCTCTCGCAAGTGATTTAAAAGACGAGGGTAAATTTCATGGGGTCACATGGGACCCTTCCTACGTTCAGCTCATATTCAGCTCAAACCCAGCGCAACCGTCGAAACAGCCACCATTGCCCGAGCGCCACCGCGACCATCAGCAGGCACGCAAGCATGAATCCATAGGGGCTGGCCGAGAACGGAATGCCGCCCACATTGATGCCCAGCAAACCGGTCAGGAAGCTCATCGGCAGGAAGATTCCAGTGATGATTCCGAAGCGGTACATGGTGCGGTTCATGCGTACGCTCAAGCGCCGGTCTTCGGCCTCCAGCACAAGCCCCACGCGCTCCCGGGTCAATTCGAGCTCTTCCAGATAGCGTGTGAGGCTGTTGTTCAATTCGTTCCAGTAATCAGCATCGTCGTCGCAGAACCACGGCAATTTGATCCGCGTGAGCTGAGCAAAAATATCCCGCTGCGGTGCCAGAAATCGCTTGAGCCCGGCTGCTCGCCGGCGGATCTGCAACACGCTGCCATGCTCCGGGGTATACCGTTCGTCGGTATCGAGTTTTTCTTCCTCGGCATCGACGATTTCAGACAAATCCGTGACCAGATCCTGCACTTTATTGGTCAGGTACTGCGCCATATAAAGGATAAGTTCCGACGCGGTGCGCGGCCCCTTGCCATCCGCCAGTTGCAACAGCAACTCATCGGTGGCGCGCAACGGGCGCAGACGCAGGGAAATCACCCGGTTGGCCGCCGCGAAAATGCGCACCGAGACCATGTCTTCCGGTTCGGCGCCGGGATTGAGGTTGACCCCTCGCAGAAACAGCAACAACTGCGAATCCGGCAGCGGCAACAGGCGCGGGCGAGTGTTTTCCTCAAGCAACAGGTCGCAGGCGAATTCACTCAAGCCACTGGATTTGCGCAGCCAGGTCTGCGTCTGGGGATGGCTGCGATCCCAGTGCAGCCACAGGCTTTCCTGGGGCTGCAACTGCAGGTCATCCAGCTCAGTCCGGGCAATCGAACGCGCACCGCCTTTACCGTCCAGCACCAGGGCATGCACCAGCCCCCATTGCGCGTTTTCTTCCTCGAACATCCTCACCCCTGTCGGCTTTTACGATTTATTCAGGCATTTTCAACGGGCTGGGCGACACGATCACGCCATTGTTATCGGCATACACGTATTCACCCGGGCGGAAGGTGACGCCGGCAAACGTGACCGCCACGTTCAGGTCGCCAATGCCGCGCTTGTCGGTTTTCATCGGGTGACTGGCCAGGGCTTGTACGCCCAGGTCGGTCTGGGCGATGACGTCGACATCACGGATGCAACCGTAGATGACCAGCCCTTCCCAACCGTTTTTTGCAGCTTTCTCGGCGATCATGTCGCCCAGCAGCGCGCGGCGCAGGGAACCACCACCGTCGACCACCAGCACCTTGCCGGTGCCCGGCTGCTCGGCCTGTTCCTTGACCAGCGAGTTATCCTCAAAGCACTTGATGGTGACAATCTCGCCGCCAAAGGAGTCTCGGCCGCCAAAATTGCTGAACATCGGCTCGACCACCTGCACCAATTCAGGGTAGGCGTCGCACAGGTCGGGGGTCACGTAATGGTTCATCGAAAAATTCCTTTCTGCCAGAGAAGTGTCTTTCAAAGAAGTACCGGGCGAAACGGGTGGGAAACATCCCATCGGTTCCACTGCAACGCAATAGCCTCTACGCGACTGAATATGACCAGAAGCGTCCGGCGCGTCATATCTTAGCCGCAACCTCGCAGGAGTGAAACGCCCTTGGTAGAGCGCTTGGTCAAACCGCCGCGAGGGCCTGCGCCGGCGCGCCGAGCAATGGTGTAATTGGGTCTTTCAACCACTGCTCCACCAGAGGCCAGACCTCGTCTTGGGCAGCTTTGCTGACCAGCATCTCGACATGCCCGAAATCTTCGGTAAACCCGTGCTTGCGTCCCAGACACACATATTGCCGATGCTCAGTGCCGACTTGTTCGAACAGCTTGCGGCAAGCCCAGTCCGGGTCCTGATGGTCGCCCGCCGCACTTACCGCCAACAACGGCACGTCGACGTCCGCCAAGCCCTTCCACCAGTCACGCTCGGCATCGCCGAAGCGCCCGAACAGCCCGTGCCAGCGCATATTTTCAATCAATACACCCACCGGCTCGTCTTCGGGCCCGCGTTTGAAACGCGCACCGGACACTTCAGCCATTCGCTTGAGAATAAAGCGCCCGCCCCACTCCACCGGTGGAATTTTCAACGGCCAGTAGGTGCGGCTGACCTGACAGCCAAACAACGCGACCGAAGCCACCGCCGGCGCCCCCAGATACTGCCCACCCAGGGCCGCCGCCAAGGTCGTACCGCCCAGAGAATGGCCGATCCAGTGCGGGATTTGCGCGCTTTGCTCACGCACGAACGCGCCGATGGCCGGCAAGTCGTAACGCGCATAATCAGCCACTCGGTTACGCGCATACGCTTGATTGCGCTTGGACAGACCATGGCCGCGCATTTCCGCAATCCACACGTCAAAGCCTCTACGAGCCAGATAGGCGCCCAGGCCAATGCCCTTGGGCGAGTACCAGAAGCGTCGATTGGAAAAACTGCCGTGCAACAAAATAACCGGGATGCCCCGGTTTTCAGGGACATCGGCCAGCCCCAAACGGGTCACCGCCAGTTCGACGCTGCCGTCCGGGCTGTTGCCGGGTTTGAGGCGATACACATCTTCACTCAGGTCGCCACGACGCTCAGCGCTGATCAAGGCGACGGGAAACAGGTTGCTGCTGCTTTGCATAATGTTCTTGCACAAAAAAGGGCGGCGTCCACATGGATTCCCGCCCTGTACAGATAAGAATGCCGGTCAACCTCACGGCTGACCGGCACTTTTCACGGATCGACCTCAGGCGGACGCTTGGCCTTCCGCCAGGAAGAACCAGGTTTCCAGCACCGAATCGGGGTTCAGCGAAACGCTTTCGATGCCCTGTTCCATCAGCCATTTGGCCAAGTCAGGGTGGTCCGAAGGGCCCTGGCCGCAAATGCCGATGTACTTACCGGCCTTGTTACAGGCCTGGATGGCATTGGCCAGCAGCTTCTTGACCGCCGGGTTACGCTCGTCGAACAGGTGCGCAATGATCCCGGAGTCACGGTCCAGGCCCAGGGTGAGCTGAGTCAGGTCGTTGGAACCGATGGAGAAACCGTCGAAGAATTCCAGGAACTCTTCAGCCAGGATCGCGTTGGATGGCAGTTCGCACATCATGATCACACGCAGGCCGTTCTCGCCGCGGGTCAGGCCGTTCTCAGCCAGCAGGTCAACCACCTGGCTCGCCTCGCCCAAGGTCCGTACGAATGGCACCATGATCTCGACATTGGTCAGGCCCATCTCGTTACGCACGCGTTTGAGCGCGCGGCACTCAAGCTCAAAGCAGTCGCGGAAGGTTTCGCTGATGTAACGCGAGGCGCCACGGAAGCCCAGCATCGGGTTTTCTTCTTCCGGCTCGTAGAGCTTGCCGCCGATCAGGTTGGCGTATTCGTTGGACTTGAAGTCCGACAGACGCACGATGACCTTTTTCGGGTAGAACGCCGCCGCCAGAGTGCTGATGCCTTCCACCAGTTTCTCGACGTAGAAACCCACTGGGTCGTTGTAACCGGCGATGCGCTTATCGACGCTTTCCTTAATATCCAGCGGCAGGCCATCGTAGTTCAGCAAAGCCTTGGGGTGCACGCCGATCATACGGTTGATGATGAATTCCAGGCGGGCCAGGCCCACGCCGGCGTTCGGCAACTGCGCGAAGTCGAAGGCGCGGTCCGGGTTACCAACGTTCATCATGATCTTGAACGGCAGGTCCGGCATGGCGTCGATGGAATTTTGCTTGATATCGAAGCCCAGTTCGCCTTCGAAGATGAAACCGGTGTCGCCTTCGGCGCAGGACACGGTCACGCCCTGGCCGTCCTTGAGCAACTGCGTGGCATTGCCGCAGCCCACGACCGCAGGAATCCCCAGCTCACGAGCGATGATCGCCGCGTGGCAGGTACGCCCGCCACGGTTGGTGACGATGGCACTGGCGCGCTTCATCACCGGCTCCCAGTCCGGGTCGGTCATGTCGGAGACCAGCACGTCGCCTGGCTGGACTTTGTCCATCTCGGAGACGTCTTTGATGATGCGAACCTTGCCGGCGCCAATGCGCTGGCCGATGGCGCGGCCTTCCACCAATACGGTACCGGTTTCTTTGAGCAGGTAGCGCTCCATGACATTGGCCGAAGTGCGGCTCTTCACGGTTTCCGGACGGGCCTGCACGATATACAGCTTGCCGTCGTCACCGTCCTTGGCCCATTCGATGTCCATCGGGCACTGGTAGTGCTTTTCGATGATCATCGCTTGTTTGGCCAACTCGCTGACTTCAGCGTCGGTCAGGCAGAAACGCGCGCGTTCGGCCTTGTCGACTTCAACGGTTTTTACCGAACGACCGGCCTTGGCCTCGTCGCCGTAGATCATCTTGATGGCCTTGCTGCCCAGGTTACGGCGCAGGATGGCCGGGCGCCCCGCTTCGAGGGTGCCCTTGTGTACGTAGAATTCGTCGGGGTTGACCGCGCCCTGTACGACGGTTTCACCCAGGCCGTAGGCGCCGGTGATGAACACCACGTCACGGAAGCCGGATTCGGTATCGAGGGTAAACATCACGCCGGCGGTGCCGGTTTCGGAACGGACCATGCGCTGCACGCCGGCAGACAGGGCAACTAACTTATGGTCGAAGCCCTGGTGCACGCGGTAGGAAATCGCGCGATCGTTGAACAGCGAGGCAAACACTTCCTTGGCCGCGCGGATCACGTTTTCCACGCCGCGGATGTTGAGGAAGGTTTCCTGCTGGCCGGCGAAAGAAGCGTCGGGCAAGTCTTCGGCGGTAGCTGACGAGCGCACGGCAACGGCCATATCCGGGTTGCCCGCCGACAAGGTCGCGAACGCGGTGCGGATTTCTTCGTTGAGCTTCTCGGGGAACTCGGCTTCCATGATCCATTGGCGGATCTGGGCACCGGTCTTGGCCAGGGCATTGACGTCGTCGACGTCCAGGGCATCCAGCGCGGCGTGGATCTGAGCATTGAGACCGCTCAGTTCGAGGAAATCGCGGTAAGCCTGGGCCGTGGTGGCGAAACCACCCGGCACCGAGACACCGGCGCCCGCAAGATTACTGATCATCTCGCCGAGGGATGCGTTCTTGCCCCCCACATGCTCTACATCATGGACGCCGAGCTTATCGAGGGAAACTACGTACTCTACCAAGGTGATCTCTCCACTAACTGTGTTGGAAAAGCTCAGGACGCCGGCTGCTCGTAGGAGCATTCGCCAGCGTTTGTGGCCTGGACCTGGAAAATAAGTGAGAATGCGGCCCACTGTGGGACGGCAAAATCGCGCCTATCATATCCAAGATTCGTCATCAGCTTAAGGCCCAGGGCTCAAATGAAACGATCTGCTTTCTTTATTTCCGACGGCACCGGCATTACAGCCGAAACACTGGGTCAAAGCCTGCTCGCGCAGTTCGAAAACGTTACCTTCGCCAAATTCACGCGGCCTTACATCGACACCGTGGAAAAAGCGCGGGCCATGGTACAACAAATCAATCTGGCGGCTGAAAAAGACGGTTTTCGGCCGATCATTTTCGACACCATCGTCAATCAAGACATTCGTGAGATTCTCGCAACCTCGAATGGTTTCATGATCGACATTTTCTCCACGTTCCTGGCGCCACTGGAACAGGAGTTGAGCGAACATTCCTCCTATTCGGTCGGAAAGTCCCATTCCATTGGGCATAACTCCAACTATATGGAGCGTATCGAGGCGGTAAACTTTGCCCTCGACAACGATGATGGCGCCCGCACCCACTACTACGACAAGGCCGATCTGATCCTGGTGGGCGTGTCGCGCTGCGGCAAAACGCCCACCTGCTTGTACATGGCCATGCAATTCGGTATCCGCGCGGCTAATTACCCGCTGACCGAAGACGACATGGAGCATCTGACCCTGCCGGCCGCTCTGCGCGCCCATTCGCACAAATTGTTCGGCCTGACCATCGACCCGGACCGCCTCACCGCCATCCGCAACGAACGCAAGCCCAACAGCCGCTATTCGAGCTACGCCCAGTGCGAGTTTGAAGTGCGCGAGGTGGAGAATCTGTTCCGCCGCGAGAATATTGCGCACATCAATTCCACGCATTTTTCGGTGGAAGAGATTTCCGCGAAGATTCTGGTGGAGAAGGGCGTAGAGCGTAGGTTTAAGTGAGGCAGCTGCAAGTTGAAGCCGCAGGCCACGGCCACTCAGCTCTAAGCTTGCAGCTTGCCGCTATCCCAACTACAGCTGAAACCGCCCCCCTCCCTGCCCTAACGCCGTGGCCAACGCATCGAACCCCGCGCGCAACAACTGATCGTCCCCCGAAGTGTTGCAGATACTCGCCCGGATAAACTGCGGCACGGCGGTCTGCCCCACGGCGAAGGCTTCGGCAGTGGCGATCAGGTAATTATTCTGCTTGAGTTCCGCCTCGATTTCCGACGCACGCCACGGCTCAGGGACTTCAATCCAGAAGTGCGGACTGTTGAGATGGGTGCGGTACTCCAGCCCCTCCAGAAGGCCGCGCACCAGGGCTTTGCGCCGGCTGATCTCATTGATCTGCTGGCTGAGCAGGTATTGCGCCGTGCCGTTTTCAATCCACTGCGTGGCCAGCTCCAGGGTAACCGGCGTGGCCATCCAGCACGTCGAACGCAACGCTGCCGAGATACGGCTGACCAATGCCGGCGGTGCATGCACATAGCCCACCCGCAGGCCTGCGGATACGGCCTTGCTCAGGCTACTGATCAAAATCGTACGCTCAGGTGCGAAAAAACTCAGCGGCGGTGGCCGATCTTCCACCAGCACACCATGGGCTTCGTCCTCCAGAATCAGCAGGTTGTGTTCGCGGCACACCTTGACCAGTGCTTCGCGACGCGCCACCGATAACACTGCGGTGGTCGGGTTCTGAATCGTCGGTGTGCAGTACAACGCCGAAATCCGGTGATTACGACAGACTTCATCCAGCGCACTGGGCAGTACCCCTTCGTCGTCCATTTCCAGGCCGATCAAGCGGACGCCGAGCATACGCGCGGCAGTGATCAGTCCAGGGTAAGTCAGTTGTTCGGTGACCACGGTGTCGCCCGCGCGCAACAGCGCCATCATTGCGCAGAGCAAGCCATGCTGGCCGCCATTGACGCAGATAACCTGTTCGGGAATCGGATGGAAATCGCTCTGCACCAGCCACTGCGCGCCCGCGTCGCGGTAGCGCGGCAGACCGGCATCCGGGGTGTAGGCACTGATGTCCTGCAAGAACTTGGCGTTGGTCGACAGGGTCTGGAAGCTCTGGGCCAGGAACGTGGTTTCCTGCCCCGGGATATGCATATTGCGGCTCATGTCGAAGTACTGGCGCGGTTCCTCACTGAAGTTGCGAAACCCTTCATCGCGCTGGCGCTCCATCCCACGCTTGCGCACGAAAGTGCCGTCACCTACCCGAGCCACCACCAACCCAAGGCGCTCCAGTTCACCGTAAGCCCGGCTGATGGTGCCGATAGTCACCCCCAGGTTATCGGACAGCACCCGATGGGGCGGCAGTTTTCGCCCCGGTTCAATCAAGCCTTCAAGGATGCCTCGCTCCATCACATCGGACAGGCGCTTGTACTTCACGCCCTGCCCGCTGGACAGCCCCTCACGCATAATTGACACCATGTCAATATTTGTTTTGACAGCCATCTTTCGCCCTAATAGTGTGCTTTTACGGGTTCAATCGCCGAATTTAACCAGTCATTACAAGTTCAATATAGAGTTCAATTTCGGCTCAGGGAAGCAATAAACGATGCCAATGTCCGCCGTCCTCGAAAACACCGCCAAAACCAAAACCCAGAAACAGTGGGTGGCCGGGCTGGTAACCAGCGTCATGTTTCTGATCGTGTGCCTGAGCTGGGGCACCACCTGGCTTGGGATCAAGATCGCCGTGGAGAGCGTGCCGCCACTGACCTCGGCGGGCCTGCGTTTTCTGATCGCCTTTCCGTTGTTCCTATGCTTTGCCATGGCCCGTCGCGAGCCGATTCTGTTTCCCCGCGAGAGCCGCTGGTTCTTTGTGTTCGTGACCCTGTCCTACTTCAGCGTGCCCTACTACCTGCTCAACTACGGCGAGATGCATGTGTCGTCCGGCCTCACCGCCCTGCTGTTCAGCTGCATGCCGGTGTTCATCCTGATTTTCTCGGCGCTGTTCCTGCGCGAGCGCATCTATTTTTCCCAGGTGGTCGGCATCGGCATCGGCTTCGGCAGCCTCTACATGATCATCCGCAGCCAGGGCCTGCACCTGGACCACGCCGAGTTCTTCGGGGTGTTGGCGATTCTGACCGCCGCGATCATGCATGCCTTGTGCTATGTCATTACCAAGCAAAAAGGCAGCGCCATCAGCGTGATCACCTACAACACCCTGCCCATCGGGATTGCCGGGATGATGCTGTTTATCGCCGGCCTGTTGTTTGAAACGCCGACGTTCGATGCCATCACCCTGCGCTCATGGAGCGCGCTGGTTTACCTCGGGCTGGTGGCCTCGGTGGGCGGGTTCATCGTGTATTTCATGCTGCTCAAGCGCTTGAGCCCGATCATCCTGTCGTTTGTGTTCATCATTTTTCCGGTGTTCGCAGTGATCATCGGCGCCTGGTACGAAGGCGTGCCGATTTCCCGCGACCTGATGCTGTACTCGGCCATCCTGCTGGCCGGTTTTGCAATCACCAAACTGCCGATCGAAAAATTCCTGGCCAAGAAAAATTGACCTGCCCGACCCATCACCTTCAACCACGCGAGAGAAACATGGACGTGCTCCGCCCCGACGCCCTGGAACAGATCTACACCCACGCCAGCCGCACCTATCCAGAGGAATGCTGTGGCTTCGTCTTCGCCGACGGCAGTGTGTACCAGGGCAGCAATATCCAGAATGAGCTGCACCGCAAGAACCCCGAGATGTACCCGCGCAGCGCGGCCAATGGCTACACCTTCTCGGTAGCCGACACCCTGCTGATGAACAAGGCGTTTCGCAGCGACAACCCGGTGGTAGTGATCTACCACTCACACCCGGATGTCGGCGCCTATTTCAGCGACGAAGACCAGGACAAGGCGCTGTTCATGGGCGAACCGATCTACCCGGTCAGCTACCTGGTGGTCGATGTTCGCCAGGGCCAGGCCCTGGGTTCCAAGCTGTTTGCCTGGGATGGCAAGCAGTTCGCCCTTAACCCTTTCAACGACCTGCACACGGAGTTGTCCATGAACGCTGTCTCTTTCCCCGACATTCTGGTCCGCGTGGCCAAGCTGCCGGAATCGACCCTTGAGGGCACCGGATCGACATTGCGCGAAGTCATTGAAAACCTCTGCAGCAGCCACCCGCAACTGCGTCCGCATCTGTTCCACGAAAAGAACAACCAGCTCAAGGAACACTTCCTGTTTACCGCCGAGCAAGAGTTGATCAGCGCCGACGACCCGCTGCCGGAAAAAGCCAGCATCGAAGTGCTGCTCGCTACATCGGGCGGGATGGACGTCGACACCTTGAGCAACGAAGAAGTGCAGCGCTACGTGCGCCATATCACGCTGCCCGGCGTGGGTCGCGAAGGTCAGTTGAACCTCAAGAAAGCCAAGGTGCTGATCATCGGCACCGGCGGCCTCGGCTCGCCCATCAGCCTGTACCTCGCGGCGGCCGGCGTCGGCACCCTGGGGCTGGTGGACTTCGACGTGGTGGAAAGCAGCAACCTGCAACGCCAGATCGTCCACGGCAACAGCACTCTCGGCCTGCCCAAGGTCGAATCAGCCAAACAGCGCTTGTTGGACCTCAATCGGCATATCCGGATCAATGCCCACGACACCGCCCTGAATGCCGACAACGCCCTGGACCTGGTGGGCGCCTATGACCTGGTGATCGACGGCACCGATAACTTCGACACCCGCTACCTGGTCAACGATGCCTGCGTACAGTTGGGCAAGCCCTTGGTATACGGCGCGATCTACCGTTTCGACGGGCAGATCAGCGTGCTCAACTACCAGGGCGGGCCGTGCTACCGCTGCCTGTTCCCCAGCCCACCGCCCGCCGAACTGGCGCCCAATTGCAGCGCCGGTGGCGTGATCGGCGTGCTGCCGGGGGTAGTCGGAATGATCCAGGCCACCGAGGCCATCAAGCTGTTGATTGGCATTGGTGAACCGTTGTCCGGCCGGTTGATGCGCTTCGACGCCCTGGCGATGAAATTCAGCGAGATCCGCTTCAAGCGCCGCGCCGACTGCCCGTGCTGTTCGGAACTGCGCCACAGCCAAGCCGTGGCGCCGGCCGTGTGCGCCGATGCCATGCTGCGCGCGCCTTCACTGGCCGAGGAACGCTACATCAAGCCCCAAGGGCTCAAACAGGTCATCGAACACCCCAGCAGCGCCGACGTACTGTTGGATGTACGCGACGCCAGTGAACTGGAGGTATGCAAGTTGCCGGGGGTGGTGCATATCCCCCTGGCGGAGCTGGATGGGCAGCTGGATCGCCTCAACCGCGACAACACCCATTACCTGATCTGCTATGCCGGCACCCGCGCCGAGCAGGCCGCCAGCACGTTGCTGGCGGCGGGCTTTGCCAACACCAAAGTCCTGCAAGGCGGCATGAAGCACTGGGTTCGCGACGTCGAACCCGACATGCCTTTGTACTGACCACCGGCCATGGGCTCCTACCTCATGCTGCATAACTCTATTCTCGACGCCATCGGCCAGACGCCCATCGTGCGCCTGGCGCAATTTTCCGAAGACCTCGGCATCGAGGTCTACGCCAAGCTGGAATCGCTCAACCCCGGCGGAAGCCACAAGGCGCGCATCGCCCTGGGCATGATCCTCGACGCCGAGCGCCGAGGCGTGCTGATCCGGGACTCCGGGCAAACCATCATCGAGCCCAGCGGCGGCAACACCGGCATCGGCCTGGTCATGGCCGGCAACGTGCTCGGCTATAAAGTGGTGCTGGTGATTCCCGACAATTACAGCCCGGAAAAACAAAAATTGCTGCGCCTGTACGGAGCCAAGGTGGTGCTGTCGGACAGCCGCCTCGGGAACAATTCCCATGGCGAAAAGTGCATGGAATTACAGCTGGAGAACCCCAGCTACGTGATGCTCAACCAGCAGCGCAACGGCGCCAACCCGCAAACCCACCGCGACACCACCGCACGGGAAATCATCCGCGCCTTCGGCGACCGCCATGTGGACTACTTCGTCAGCGGCATCGGCACCGGCGGGCATATCACCGGTATCGGCGAAACCCTGAAGACCGCCTGGCCCGCCATCCGTGTAATGGGCGTGGAGCCGGAAGAATGCGACCTGCTGAAAAACCAGCACGCACCGCACCATATCCAGGGCCTGTCGATCGGGCTGATCCCCAGCATCCTCAACGTGGATGTGATCGACGGCATGCTCAAGGTGTCGCACCAGGACTGCAATGACATGATGAAACGCATCATGCGCACCGATGCCATCAGCCTGGGCCTGTCATCCGCCGCCAATATGGTGGCCATCGCCAGGCTCGCTCCCGAATTACCGCCCGAAACGGTGGTGCTGACCATGGTCTACGACAATGCCGACAGCTACCTGCCCAGTTTCGACTAACCGGTTTTCCAACCCTCCAGAATGCGGGGATGCCTCCATGGGCGGCTTTATCGACATGCAACACCTGCACGATGAGTTGCTCACCCATCTCATCAAGACCCTGACGCCCGCGCAGATGAAGCATTTGGAGCCGCATCTGGCGCCGCTGATCCAGAACGCCGCCCAAGCGATTGCCGAGGATTTGATCGCCTATGCCTATCGCGACCCGGCATCCCGTGGAAGGGGCGAGTTGATTCTGGAGTCCTATGCGTCGTTCAAAGCGGTGCTGTACTACCGCCTGGCCCATCTGGTGTGGAATTTTCCCGACACCCCCAACGGCATGTTCTCGCGCATCGCCCTCAAACTGAGCAACCAGGGCAAGGTGCTCTCAGGCGCCGAAATTCACCCGGCGGCCCGTATCGGCCGGCGTTTTGTGCTGGACCACGGCTACGGCACGGTGATTGGCGAAACCTGCGAGATCGGCAACGACTGCTACATTCTCTGCGGCGTGACCCTGGGTGCCCGAGGCATTGCCAACAACCCCGACGGCAAGCGCCATCCGCGCCTGGGCAACAATGTCGAGGTTGGCTCCGGGGCCCGCGTGCTCGGCTATGTGCTGATCGGTGACAACGTGTTTATCAGCCCGTCCTGTGTGATTACCCAGGACGTGCCGGCCGGCACCAAGGTCAAGGTGGTCAACCAGATCCAGCTGCAAAAGCACGATGAGTCGGACAACAGCAAGTACCTCGGTGCGTTCGCCTTGGACGAGCGCCTGCATGTGGTCGGCGAGATCAATACGAGCCACAAGGTCACCGTGCTCGATGCCGATTTCCACCCGCTGCCGGGATTGATGCTGGAGCCCACCGTCAAGGAGCGCCATCACCTGCAGTTTCGTCTGCACCGCGTAGAACCCGCCAGCCACCTGCCGCGCCTGCCGCTGAACCTCAAGGTTTGCGGGCCGGAATTCGAGATCACCCTGCTCTCCCCCCCTGGCTTGAGTGCAATGGTGCGTCATCTATTGCAAGCCAGCCCACTGATCGTCGGAGGATGAACATGTCCGTGCATACCATGGAAACCCTGGCGCTGTTCGACAGCGCGCCCTATCAGAACGCTTTCAGCGCCCGGGTGATTGCGGTCAGCGAACAAGGAATCGCGCTGGAGCACACCTTGTTCTACCCCACCGGTGGCGGCCAACCGGGTGACACCGGGCACTTCACCTTGCCGGACGGCACCCGGGTGGAGGTGATCGGCACCGTGCGCGACCCGGCCTTGCGTTCGATTATCTGGCACCAGGTCGAGCAGCGGCCCGAACAGTTGACCGCCGGCGTGCAGGTGGATGCCGGCCTGGACTGGGAGCGGCGCTACCAGCACATGAAGATGCACACTTGCTTGCACCTGCTGTGCTCGCTTATCGACGCGCCAGTGACCGGATGCAGCATCAGCGCCGACAAAGGCCGCCTGGATTTCGACCTGCCGGAAATGACCCTCGACAAAGACACCCTCACCCGCGACCTCAATGCCCTGATCGAACAGGCGCACCCGGTCAACACCCTGTCGATGCCCGCCTCGGAATACAGCACTTTATTGCAGATCACCCGTACCCAGGCCGTCGCACCGCCGGTGATGCAGGGCTCGGTGCGGGTTATTGAAATTGCCGGTATCGATATCCAGCCTTGCGGCGGCACCCATGTGCTCAACACCGAGGAAATCGGGCGGGTGTTCTGCGAGAAGATCGAGAAGAAGAGCAAGCACAACCGTCGCGTGATCCTACGGTTCGAGTAAGTGGGGTTGCACATGAGGGAGGGCGTTTGCCTCTCCCACATTGTTTTGCGGCGTTTATCAGATCACGAATAGGTCCACGAAACGATTGACCGGCGTGGCCTCAAGCTTCGCCTGGTCTTTGCACAATGCAAAAATCTCAGCACTGCGCTGCGCGGTAAACCGCGTGGCCAGGTTGGCTTTGAACTTGTCTTCCAGCAAAGGAATTCCGTCTACGCGGCGACGGCGATGGCCGATGGGGTATTCGACTGCCACCTGTTCGGTACAGCTGCCGTCGGTGAAGAACACCTGCACCGCATTGGCAATCGAACGCTTGTCGGCCTCCAGGTATTCGCGGCTGTAGCGCGGGTCTTCGACGATGACCATCTTGTCGCGCAGCTCGTCGATGATCGGGTGCGCAGCGTGGAACGCATCTTCGTAGTGCTCGGCCACCAGGTTGCCAAACGCCAGGGGCACGGCGGTCATGTATTGCAGGCAGTGATCGCGGTCGGCGGCATTGGCCAGTGGGCCGACCTTGGAAATGATGCGAATCGCCGACTCGTGAGTGGTGATCACGATGCGTTCGATCTCGTGCAGACGGTTCTTGACCTGCGGATGTAACGTCACCGCCGCTTCGCAAGCGGTCTGCGCGTGAAACTCGGCGGGGAAGCTGATCTTGAACAGCACGTTTTCCATCACGTAAGTGCCATAAGGCTGATTCAGGCTGAACGCCCGCTTGTCTTCGGGCTTGAGGGCCAGGTCCTGGTTGGTGTGGCTGAACAACACGTCATAGAAGCCCCATTGCGGCGCGCTCAACACCCCGGGAATGCCCATTTCACCGCGCAGCGCGATGTCTGCCAGGCGCACGCCGCGGCTGGAAGCATCCCCCGCCGCCCAGGATTTGCGCGAACCGGCATTCGGCGCATGGCGATAAGTGCGCAGTGCCTGCCCATCGACAAACCCATGGGACAGCGCCGACAGCAACTGCTCGCGATTGGCGCCCATCAGCTTTGCGCTGACGGCGGTAGAGGCGACTTTCACCAGCAGCACATGGTCGAGGCCGACACGGTTGAACGAATTTTCCAGGGCAATTACGCCCTGGATTTCATGGGCCATGATCATCGCTTCCAGCACCGCACGCACGGTCAGCGGCGCATCGCCATTGGCCACGCGCTTTTGCGACAGGTGATCGGCCACGGCGAGGATGGCGCCCAGGTTATCCGAGGGGTGGCCCCATTCGGCGGCCAGCCAGGTGTCGTTGTAGTCGAGCCAGCGCACGCTGCAGCCAATGTCCCAGGCCGCCTTGACCGGGTCCAGCCGATAGGCAGTACCCGGCACTCGCGCGCCGAACGGCACCATCGTACCTTCCACCATCGGCCCCAGATGCTTGGTGCATTCCGGGAAACGCAAGGCCAGCAGGCCGCAGCCGAGGGTGTCCATCAGGCAGTGGCGTGCGGTGTCCAGGGCGGTTTGCGACTCGATGCGGTAGGTGAGGACGTAATCGGCGATGTCCTGCAAGACCTGGTCATAGTCAGGACGATTATTCTGGTCGACATTGGCGCTCATGGCAGTTCTCCACAGTTGGTTGGGGGGTGCTCCGTCCTCAGGGTCAGGGTTGATCGCTTCGCAGGTCTGAGTGCCTGCTTATGGCTGTGGGAGGGGCTTGCCGCCTCCCACAGAGGATGGGTGTCGGGCTTAGAAAGAGTCACCGGGGATGCGTACGAAACCTTCCATCAACACCCGCGCACTGCGGCTCATGATGGCTTTCTTCACCACCCATTCACCGTTTACTTGAGTGGCCTCGGCGCCGACGCGCAAGGTGCCGGACGGATGCCCGAAACGCACGGCGTTGCGCTCGACACCCCCGGCCGCCAGGTTGACCAGCGTCCCGGAGATTGCCGCCGCGGTGCCGATCGCCACCGCCGCGGTGCCCATCATGGCGTGGTGCAACTTGCCCATGGACAGGGCGCGCACCAGCAGGTCGACATCGCCGGCCTTGATTGCCTTGCCGCTGGACGCCACGTAATCGGCGGGCTTGGCCACAAACGCGACCTTCGGCGTGTGCTGACGCTGGGCGGCTTCGTCCAGATGCTTGATCAAGCCCATGCGCAAGGCGCCATGGGCGCGCACGGTCTCGAACATCGCCAGGGCCTTGGGGTCGCTGTTGATCGCGCCTTGCAGTTCGGTGCCGGTGTAGCCGAGGTCTTCGGCGTTGATAAAAATCGTCGGGATGCCGGCGTTGATCAGCGTGGCTTTGAACGTGCCCACACCCGGCACTTCCAGCTCGTCCACCAGGTTGCCGGTGGGGAACATCGAGCCACCGCCGCCCTCTTCTTCCGCCGCCGGGTCCATGAATTCCAACTGCACTTCGGCGGCCGGGAAGGTCACGCCGTCCAACTCGAAGTCGCCGGTTTCCTGGACCGCGCCGTCGGTGATCGGCACATGGGCAATGATGGTTTTGCCGATATTGGCCTGCCAGATGCGCACCACGGCCACGCCATCTCGCGGCACGCGGGCCGGGTCCACCAGGCCGGCGCTGATGGCGAACGAGCCCACCGCCGCCGACAGATTGCCGCAGTTACCGCTCCAGTCCACAAAGGGCTTGTCGATGGAGACCTGGCCGAACAGATAGTCCACGTCGTGCTCGGGGCGAGTGCTTTTGGCCAGGATCACGGTTTTGCTGGTGCTCGACGTGGCGCCGCCCATGCCGTCGATCTGTTTGTCATAGGGGTCGGGGCTGCCGATCACCCGCAGCAACAAGGCGTCGCGTGCGGCCCCCGGCACCTGCGCCGACGCGGGCAGGTCCTGGAGGCTGAAAAAAACGCCCTTGCTGGTGCCGCCACGCATATAGGTGGCGGGGATTTTGATTTGCGGTGCGTGTGCCATGTTCATCCTCTTCAGGCGGTGGCCGCCGATTCCAGGAAGTCCTGGGCAAAACGCTGCAACACGCCGCCCGCCTCGTAGATCGACACTTCTTCGGCGGTGTCCAGGCGGCAGGTCACCGGCACTTCGACACGTTCGCCATTCTTGCGATTGATCACCAGGGTCAATTGCGCGCGCGGGGTGCGGGCGCCGACCACGTCATAGGTTTCGCTGCCGTCGATCTGCAAGGTATGGCGGTTGGTGCCCGGCAGGAACTCCAGCGGCAACACGCCCATGCCCACCAGGTTGGTGCGGTGAATACGCTCGAAGCCTTCGGCGGCAATCGCTTCCACACCGGCCAGACGCACGCCCTTGGCCGCCCAGTCTCGCGACGAGCCCTGACCGTAATCGGCGCCGGCGATGATGATCAACGGCTGCTTGCGCTCCATGTAGGTTTCGATGGCTTCCCACATCCGCGTGACCTTGCCTTCCGGTTCGATGCGCGCCAGGGAGCCCTGCTTGACCTTGCCGTTCTCGACGACCATTTCGTTGAACAGTTTCGGGTTGGCGAAGGTGGCGCGCTGCGCGGTCAGGTGGTCGCCACGGTGGGTGGCGTAAGAGTTGAAGTCCACTTCCGGCAGGCCCATTTTCGCCAGGTATTCGCCGGCGGCGCTGTCGAGCATGATCGCGTTGGAAGGCGACAGGTGATCGGTGGTGATGTTGTCCGGCAGCACCGCCAGCGGGCGCATGCCCTTGAGCGGCCGCGCCCCGGCCAGCGCGCCCTCCCAGTACGGCGGACGGCGGATATAGGTACTTTGCGGGCGCCAGTCGTACAGCGGCGCGACTTTCGGGCCGGTGTCCTCGTGCACCGCGAACATCGGGATATACACGGCGCGGAACTGCTCCGGCTTGACCGACGCCTGAACCACTGCGTCGATTTCCTCATCGCTTGGCCAGATGTCCTGCAGGCGGATTTCCTTGCCATGGGCGTCGTGGCCGAGCACGTCCTTTTCGATATCGAAACGGATGGTGCCAGCAATCGCGTAGGCCACTACCAACGGCGGCGAGGCGAGAAACGCCTGCTTGGCGTACGGGTGAATACGCCCATCGAAGTTGCGGTTGCCCGACAGCACGGCGGTGGCGTACAGGTCGCGGTCGATGATTTCCTGCTGGATCACCGGGTCCAGCGCGCCGGACATGCCATTGCAGGTAGTGCAGGCAAACGCCACCACGCCAAAACCGAGTTTTTCCAGTTCATGGCCCAGGCCGGCTTCTTCCAGGTACATGGCCACGGTTTTCGAACCCGGTGCCAGGGACGATTTGACCCACGGCTTGCGTGTCAGCCCCAGTTTGTTGGCATTGCGCGCCAGCAAGCCGGCGGCGATCACGTTGCGCGGGTTGCTGGTGTTGGTGCAGCTGGTGATGGCGGCAATGATCACGGCACCGTCGGGCATTTGACCGGGCACTTCGTCCCATTGGCCGCTGATGCCTTTGGAGGCCAGGTCGCGGGTGGCGACGCGAGCGTGGGGGTTGCTCGGGCCGGCCATATTGCGCACGACGCTGGAGAGGTCGAAGGTCAGGCCGCGCTCGTATTGGGCGCCCTTGAGATCGTCGGCCCACAACCCTGTGTGACGCGCGTACTGCTCGACCAGCGCGACCTGTTGGTCTTCACGCCCGGTGAGTTTGAGGTAAGCGATGGTCTGTTGATCGATGTAGAACATCGCCGCGGTGGCGCCGTACTCCGGAGCCATGTTGGAGATGGTCGCGCGGTCGCCGAGGGTCAGTTTGGACGCGCCCTCACCGAAAAATTCCAGCCAGGCGCCAACCACTTTCTGTTGGCGCAGGAACTCAGTCAATGCCAGCACCATATCGGTGGCGGTGATGCCCGGTTGCAGCTTGCCGGTCAGCTCCACGCCCACGCTTTCCGGCAGGCGCATCCATGAGGCGCGGCCGAGCATCACGCTCTCGGCTTCCAGGCCGCCGACGCCGATGGCGATCACACCCAGAGCATCCACATGGGGGGTATGGCTGTCGGTGCCGACGCAGGTATCGGGGAACGCCACCCCGTCGCGCACCTGGATCACCGGAGACATTTTCTCCAGGTTGATCTGGTGCATGATGCCGTTGCCCGGCGGGATCACGTCGACGTTCTTGAAAGCCTTCTTGGTCCACTCGATAAAGTGGAAACGGTCTTCGTTGCGACGGTCTTCGATGGCGCGGTTTTTCTCAAAAGCCTGCGGATCGGCACCGCCCGCTTCGACGGCCAGGGAGTGGTCGACGATCAACTGAGTCGGCACCACCGGATTGACCTGCGCCGGGTCGCCGCCTTGTTGGGCGATGGCATCGCGCAGGCCGGCGAGGTCCACCAGGGCGGTCTGACCGAGGATGTCATGGCACACAACACGTGCCGGGAACCACGGAAAGTCCAGGTCGCGCTTGCGCTCGATCAGTTGGCTCAGGGAGGCGTTGAGGGTGGCGGGGTCGCAGCGACGCACCAGGTTCTCGGCAAGCACACGAGAGGTATAAGGCAGCGTGGCATAGGCGCCGGGACGAATGGCATCGACCGCCGCACGGGCATCGAAGTAATCCAGGCGACTGCCGGGGAGCGGTTTGCGAAATTCAGTGTTCATCGGTCAGGACTCGGTCACGGTGATTGCAAAAGGAAGACCTGCGCCGATCCAAAATTGAAATGCGACTTAAATGTGGAAGGGGCTTGCCCCTCCCACACTGGGTCCGGTTTCTACTTCGAGATCGTCGGTGTTCCCATTCAGCGACGTTCGATTGGCACGAACTTGCGCTGCTCGACGCCGATGTACTCGGCGCTCGGACGGATGATGCGGTTGTTGGCACGTTGTTCGAACACATGGGCGGCCCAGCCGGTCAGGCGCGAGCACACGAAGATCGGCGTGAACAGCTTGGTCGGGATGCCCATGAAGTGGTATGCCGAGGCATGGTAGAAGTCGGCGTTGGGGAACAGTTTCTTCTGCTCCCACATGGTCTTGTCGATGGCTTCGGACACCGGGAACAGCACGGTGTCGCCCACTTCATCGGCGAGTTTCTTCGCCCAGCCCTTGATCACTTCGTTACGCGGGTCGCTGTCTTTGTAGATCGCGTGGCCGAACCCCATGATCTTGTCTTTGCGCGCCAGCATGCCGAGGGTGCCTTCCACCGCTTCTTCGGCCGAGGCGAAACGTTCGATCATCTCCATCGCCGCTTCGTTGGCGCCGCCGTGCAGTGGGCCGCGCAGGGAACCGATGGCGGCGGTGACACAGGAATACAGGTCGGACAGGGTCGAGGCACAGACTCGCGCCGTGAAGGTCGAGGCGTTGAATTCATGCTCGGCGTAGAGGATCAACGACACGTTCATCACTTTGACGTGCAACTCGCTCGGCGTCTTGCCGTGCAGCAGGTGCAGGAAGTGCCCGCCGATGCTCGGCTCGTCGCTCACGCAGTCGATGCGCTGGCCGTCGTGGCTGAAGCGGTACCAGTAGCACATGATCGCTGGGAACGCGGCGAGCAGGCGGTCGGTGACATCGCGCTGGGCGCTGAAGTCTTTTTCCGGCTCGACATTGCCCAGGAACGAGCAACCGGTGCGCATCACATCCATCGGGTGGGCGTCGGCGGGGATGCGTTCGAGCACTTCTTTGAGCGCCTGAGGCAGGTCGCGCAATTTGCTCAGCTTGGCACTGTAGGCTGCCAATTCGGTCTTGCTCGGCAGCTCGCCGTACAGCAACAGGTAGGCGACTTCTTCGAATTGCGCGTCGGCGGCCAATTCACGCACATCGTAGCCGCGATAGGTCAAGCCGGCACCGGCCTGGCCCACGGTGGACAGTGCAGTCTGCCCGGCCACCTGACCACGCAGGCCGGCGCCACTCAATACTTTTGCTTCAGCCATGGTTCTTCTCCAATTTTGTAGTTATCTGGGAGGCGCTGCGCTTATTTTTTGGCGGCGAACAGCGCGTCGAGCTTCTGCTCGAAGGTGTGGTAGTCGATGCGATCGTAAAGCTCCATGCGGGTTTGCATGGTGTCGATCACATTCTGTTGAGTGCCGTCGCGACGGATCGCGGTGTACACGTTTTCGGCGGCCTTGTTCATGGCACGGAAGGCCGAGAGCGGGTACAGCACCAGGGAAACATCCGCAGATTTCAACTGTTCGGTGGTGTACAGCGGGGTCGCGCCGAATTCGGTGATATTGGCCAGGATCGGCGCTTTCACCCGCGCGGCGAACAGTTTGTACATCTCAAGCTCGGTGATTGCTTCCGGGAACACCATATCAGCACCGGCTTCGATGCACGCTGCGGCACGCTCCAGAGCGGACTCCAGGCCCTCGACGGCCAGGGCATCGGTGCGCGCCATGATCACGAAGCTGTCATCGGTGCGCGCATCCACGGCAGCCTTGATGCGGTCGACCATTTCCTGTTGGGACACGATTTCTTTGTTCGGACGATGGCCGCAGCGCTTGGCCCCGACCTGGTCCTCGATATGGATGGCGGCCGCGCCGAACTTGATCATCGACTTGACGGTGCGCGCCACGTTGAACGCCGAGGAGCCGAAACCGGTGTCCACGTCCACCAGCAGCGGCAGGTCGCACACGTCGGTGATGCGGCGCACGTCGGTCAGCACGTCATCCAGGCCGGTGATGCCCAGGTCCGGCACGCCCAGGGAGCCGGCGGCCACCCCGCCGCCCGAGAGGTAGATGGCCTTGAAGCCGGCGCGCTTGGCCAGCAGCGCATGGTTGGCGTTGATCGTGCCGACCACCTGCAAGGGGTGCTCACTGGCCACCGCATCACGGAAACGCTGGCCTGGGGTGCTGTTATTGTTGGAACTCATGACTCACCTCGCTGAGTGGCTGTCTGGGTGGCGCCGTCGGGGAAATGACGGGCGATATTGCGCTTGGAGGCGCCGATATGCCGGCGCATCAATAATTCGGCCAGTTCGCCGTCGCGGTCGGCAATCGCATCCAGAATGCGATGGTGCTCGGCAAACGCCTGGCGTGGACGGTTGGGCGTGGCGGAAAACTGGATGCGGTACATGCGCACCAATTGGTACAGCTCGCCGCAAAGCATCTGGGTCAGGGTGCGGTTACCCGCGCCTTGAATGATGCGGTAATGGAAATCGAAGTCGCCTTCCTGCTGGTAATAGCCGACACCGGCCTGGAACGCCGCATCCCGCTCATGGGTATGCAGCACCTGGCGCAACTCTTCGATCTCGGCGTCGGTCATGCGCTCGGCCGCCAGGCGACAGGCCATGCCTTCCAGGGATTCGCGGATTTCGTACAGCTCGATCAGCTCGGCATGGCTGAGCGAAACCACTCGCGCGCCTACATGGGGCACCCGCACCAGCAGACGCTGGCCTTCCAGGCGATGGATCGCTTCACGCAGCGGGCCGCGGCTGATGCCGTAGGTGCGCGCCAGTTCCGGCTCGGAGATCTTACTGCCGGGGGCGATCTCACCTTTAACGATGGCGGCCTGGATACGCCGAAAGACGTTCTCCGACATTGTTTGGGAGTCGTCCGACGCCACCGTCGGAAGCTCTGCTTGAACCCGCATATTGTCGACACCTTTAAAACCAATGCGGCAAAAACTAGCCAATAGACCGCAGCTAGTCAAAGAATAAATGCACATTGTCGACAATCGTCTAATAACCTCCCTCCGATTTCCCACAACATGGCCGGCTGCCAGCGCTGGCGTCAGAAAAGCATCATGCTAGAATGCCCGCCGCCTTTGCCTGACGTCTTTTGATGAAAGGGCGTACCAGAGATTGCGCAGTCATGCCAGTCGCCATGAATGAACATCGCACTGCACTGCCTCAGGATCTATGACACTCAAGCCCCTCCCCCTATTGTTTTGCCTGCTGGCCATCCCAAGCCTTGGCGCTGCCGCCGAGAAGACTGTGTATGGCCTCAACGAATACGCCCAACTGGCCGGCATCGACCTGGAAGTCGCCGCCAAACTGGACACCGGAGCCAAGACCGCCTCCCTCAGCGCCCGCGATATCAAACGCTTCAAGCGCAACGGTGAGTCTTGGGTGCGCTTCTACCTGGCGATCGACACCGCCCACTCACACCCCATCGAACGTCCCCTGGCCCGGGTCAGCAAAATCAAGCGCCGCGCCGGTGACTACGACCCCGATGAGGACAAGAACTACACCGCCCGCCCGGTGATTGCCCTGGATATCTGCATGGGCACCGCTTTACGCAGCATCGAAGTGAACTTGACTGACCGCAGCGCTTTCCAATATCCGCTGCTGATTGGCTCCGAAGCGCTCAAACGCTTTGATGCGCTGGTCGATCCGAGTCTTAAATATGCAGCAGGCAAACCCGCCTGCGCCGCCGACGCTCATACCGCCGAGTAAACCGAATGCGCTCTCTGACCCTGCACCTGAAAATCCTCATCACCCTTTTGGTGGTGCTGGGCATTTCGGTCACCGCCTACCAAATCTTCGTGCTGGGCATCCCCGTGACCGAAGACGCCACGGACGACCTGTGGAACATCGACGCCAAGGTAGAGTTCGTGGCCAGCCCCAAGGACCCGGTCAAGATCCAGATGTTCGTGCCGCCCCTGAGCCGCGACTTCGTCAGCCTCAACGAGAGTTTCATCTCCAATAACTACGGGGTCAGCGTCAACCGCATCGACGGCAACCGCAAGGTCACCTGGTCGGCGCGCCGGGCCAAGGGCAACCAGACCCTCTACTACCGTTTGGTGCTGACCAAGCGTTACAGCGGCGAAAAAACCAAGATCAAAGGCCCGACCTTCCGTGACAGCATCGCTGTGGAAGGCCCGGAGAAAATTGCCGCCGAAGCCCTGCTCGCGCCGATCCGCCAGCACTCGGCCGACGTCGAGACCTTTATCACCGAAGCCATCAAGCGCACCAACAACCTCAACGACGACAACGTGAAGCTACTGCTGGCTGGCGACCCGTCCACGCCGCACAAGGCCAAGATCGTCGAACTGCTGCTGTCCATCGCCCATGTGCCGGTGGAAAAGGTCCACACCATCCGCCTGGTCGCCGACCAGCCGCAAACCCCGGAACTGTGGCTGCGCAGCTTCAACGGCAACGACTGGCTGTACTTCAACCCGGAAACCGGCGAACAGGGCCTGCCCGCCGACCGCCTGCTGTGGTGGACCGGCGATGAAAACCTGATCACCGTCGATGGCGGCAAGAAAGCCATGGTCACCTTCAGCCTCAACAACAGCGAAATGAACGCCATTCGCCTGGCCAAGCTGACCGACGAGAACACCGACGCCAATTTCCTCGAATACTCGCTGTACGGCCTGCCGCTGCAGACCCAGCAGACCTTTATGATCATGGTGATGATCCCGATCGGCGTGCTGGTGATCCTGATCCTGCGCAACCTGATCGGCCTGCAGACCCTGGGCACCTTCACCCCGGTGCTGATCGCCCTGGCGTTCCGCGAAACACAGCTGGGCTTCGGGATTGTGCTGTTCACCATCATCACGGCGCTGGGGCTGTCCCTGCGTTCGTACCTGGAACACTTGAAACTGCAGATGTTGCCGCGCTTGTCGGTGGTGCTGACGTTCGTGGTGGTACTGATCGCCGCGATCAGTCTGTTCAGCCACAAGCTGGGCCTGGAGCGCGGCTTGTCGGTGGCGCTGTTCCCGATGGTGATCCTGACCATGACCATTGAGCGTCTGTCGATTACCTGGGAAGAACGCGGCGCCAGCCATGCAATGAAAGTGGCGATCGGTACGCTGTTCGCCGCATCCCTGGCGCACATCATCATGAGCGTGCCGGAGCTGATCTACTTCGTATTTACCTTCCCGGCGATCCTGCTGATCTTGGTGGGCTTCATGCTGGCCATGGGTCGTTATCGCGGCTACCGCCTGACCGAACTGGTGCGGTTCAAGGCCTTCCTCAAGGCTGACTCGTAATGTTCGGTTTCTGGAAGACCTGGAAGGCCCTGGAGGCGCGGGGGATCATGGGCATCAACCGGCGTAATGCCGACTACGTGCTCAAGTACAACAAGCGCAGCCTGTACCCCATCGTGGATGACAAGATCATCACCAAGGAACGGGCGCTGGCGGCCGGCATTCATGTGCCTGAAATGTACGGGGTGATCTCCACCGAGAAGGAAATCGACAAGCTCGACGAGATCATCGGCGGGCGCAGCGATTTTGTGATCAAACCGGCCCAGGGCGCCGGCGGTGACGGCATCCTGGTGGTGGCCGACCGCTTTGAAGGGCGCTACCGCACGGTATCCGGCAAGATCATCAGCCACGAAGAAATCGAACATCAGATTTCCAGCATTCTTACCGGCCTGTACTCCCTGGGCGGCCACCGCGACCGCGCGCTGATCGAATACCGCGTGGTGCCCGACCAGATCTTCAAGAGCATCAGCTACGAAGGCGTGCCGGATATCCGCATCATCGTGCTGATGGGTTACCCGGTAATGGCCATGCTACGGCTGCCGACCCGGCAGTCCGGCGGCAAGGCCAACCTGCACCAGGGCGCAATCGGCGTGGGCGTCGACCTCGCCACCGGCCTGACCCTGCGTGGCACCTGGCTGAACAACATCATCACCAAACACCCGGACACCACCAACGCGGTGGATGGCGTGCAACTGCCCAACTGGGACGGCTTCATGAAGCTCGCAGCGGGCTGCTACGAACTGTGTGGGCTGGGCTATATCGGTGTCGACATGGTGCTCGACCAGGAGAAAGGCCCGCTGATCCTGGAGCTGAACGCGCGGCCGGGGCTGAACATCCAGATCGCCAACGACTGCGGCCTGACCTTGCGCACCCATGCGGTAGAAGCACGCCTGGAAGAACTCAAGGCTGCCGGCGTGACAGAAACCGTGGAAGAGCGGGTGAAGTTCGTGCAGGCAATGTTCGGGCATATTCCCCCGGTGGAAGGCTGATCCGAACGCTCCATCTGTCTATCCCCGACATCCCCCCTAGGAGCAAATCCTACGGGGGACTACAATCCCCTCCCCCGCGCCCTGGCTGATCCACCCCGCATGTCGACCTGCACCGTTTACCCGCTGCCCTACCGGGCCAACCCCGCCGAGTATTTCGCGGCGATTCGCCACGCGCCCGGCGCGGTACTGCTCGACAGCGGCCGCCCGGCTGCGGACCGCGGCCGCTATGACCTGCTCAGCGCTTGGCCACGAGCCACGTTGACGGTTTCGCCTGATGAAAGCGGCAGCGATTTCCTGCAACGCTTGCGGGAAAACCTCGCGCTGTTGGGTAAGGCAGAGCTTCCGGCCAGATATGAGCTGCCGTTCGCCGGCGGTTTGATCGGTTACCTGAGTTACGACTTTGGCCGGCATTTGGAGCAAATGCCGCACCTGGCGGTGGACGATCTGCATCTGCCGGACGCGCGTTTAGGCCTGTACGCCTGGGCGCTGGTCAGTGATCACCAGGCGCAAACCAGCCAACTGGTGTTCCACCCCACGCTGGCCGACAGCGAGCGACAGCGCCTGATCGCGCTGTTCAACTCATTACCCAAGGCTGCTGCGGCCACCTTTGCCTTGCAGGGGCCGATGACACCGGACATCAGCGCCGAGGCCTATCGCCAGGCCATCGTGCGTATCCATGACTATATCCAGGCCGGTGACTGCTACCAGGTCAACTTCGCCCAGCGCTTTCGCGCGCCGTGCAGCGGCGATCCCTGGGCCGCTTACTGCGCGCTGCGCGAAGCCTGCCCGACGCCGTTTTCCGGGTTCCAGAGCCTGCCCGACCACGGCGCGGTGCTGAGCCTGTCGCCGGAGCGTTTCGTACACATCAGTGCGCGCCGGGTCGAAACCCGCCCGATCAAAGGCACCCGCCCGCGCGGCCTGACACCCGAAGAAGATGCCGCCCACGCCGCCGAACTGCTGAGCAGCCCCAAGGACCGCGCGGAAAACCTGATGATCGTCGACCTGCTGCGCAACGACCTGGGCCGCACCTGTCGCACCGGCTCGGTCAGCGTGCCGGAATTGTTCAGCCTGGAAAGCTACCCCAACGTGCATCACTTGGTCAGCAGCGTGATCGGCACCCTCGCCGACGAGAAGGACGCCCTGGACCTGATCGCCGGCAGCTTCCCTGGCGGCTCCATCACCGGCGCACCGAAAATCCGCGCGATGCAAATCATCGACGAACTGGAACCGACAAGACGCGGCCTGTACTGCGGCTCGCTGATGTACCTGGACGTACGCGGCGAGATGGACAGCTCGATTGCCATCCGCAGCCTGTTGGTCAAGGACGGGCAAGTGTGCTGCTGGGGCGGCGGCGGGATCGTCGCGGACTCGCAGTGGGAAGCGGAGTATCAGGAATCGTTGACCAAGGTGCGGGTGTTATTGCGGACGTTGGAAGGGTTGTAGGTGCTGGAAAGTTCATCGGGGCAAGCCCCCTCTCTCCTGGACCTGCTGCATTCAGGTGAGGGGGGGGGCTTGCCCCCGATTGGGCCTTCAGCCGCGCTGCAAAGCTTTAAAGACTCAACGACCGATTCGACGCCTTGATAAATTCCTGCTTCAACGCCTCGAACGTATGCACCGCCGGAAACTGCGGGAATTCGCAGATCACATTGTCCGGCGCATGGAACAAGATCCCCTGGTCAGCTTCGCCCAGCATGCTGGTGTCGTTGTAGGAATCGCCGGCGGCGATCACGCGGTAGTACAGGCTCTTGAAGGCCAGGACCGACTGACGCTTGGGGTCTTTCTGGCGCAGTTGGTAACTCACCACGCGGTCTGTCTCGTCGGTGATGAGGCGGTGGCACAGCAACGTCGGGAAGCCCAGCTGGCGCATCAGCGGTTGGGAAAATTCGTAGAAGGTGTCGGACAGAATCACCACCTGGAAGCGCTCGCGCAGCCAGTTGACGAACTCGACGGCACCGTCCAGCGGCTTGAGGGTGGCGATCACGGCCTGGATGTCGGCAAGCTTCAGGCCGTGTTCGTCAAGGATGCGCAGGCGCTGTTTCATCAGCACGTCGTAGTCGGGAATGTCCCGGGTGGTGGCCCGCAAGGCTTCGATACCGGTTTTTTCGGCGAAAGCGATCCAGATTTCCGGCACCAGCACCCCTTCCAGGTCAAGACAGGCAATTTCCACAAGACACTCCATTTTGGTGTTATTGGTTGAGCGAGCAAAAGGATTGCCGAACTCTAGCGATTCAAGCCCGAAGCCGCAACGCAGGGCGGATTTTGATACCATCGCCCACCTATAGAGCGCTCAGCGCCACTGACCTGCAGGAACCGTGCTGATGAACCAAGCCTTCGATGTCGCTGAACTCGCCGCGACCTATGCCAACAAATCCGCCCAGGACATCCTCAAGCTGGCATTCAGCCAGTTCGGCGACGACCTGTGGATCTCTTTCAGCGGCGCCGAGGATGTGGTGCTGGTGGACATGGCCTGGAAGCTGAACAAGAACGTCAAAGTGTTCAGCCTCGATACCGGCCGCCTGCACCCGGAGACCTACCGATTTATCGAGCAGGTGCGTGAGTTCTACAAGATCGACATCGAACTGATCTCGCCGGACCAGAGCAAGCTGGAACCCTTCGTCAAGGAAAAGGGCCTGTTCAGTTTTTATAAGGACGGCCACGGCGAATGCTGCGGCATCCGCAAGATCGAACCGCTGCGGCGCAAGCTCGCTGGCGTCAGCGCTTGGGCCACCGGCCAGCGTCGCGACCAGAGCCCCGGCACTCGCAGCCAGGTGGCGGTGCTGGAGATCGACACAGCGTTTTCCACCCCGGAACGCACCTTGTACAAGTTCAACCCCCTGGCGCAGATGAGCAGCGAAGAAATCTGGGGCTACATCCGCATGCTGGAGCTGCCCTACAACAGCTTGCACGAGCGCGGTTTTATCAGCATCGGCTGCGAGCCGTGCACCCGCCCGGTGCTACCGAACCAGCACGAACGCGAAGGGCGTTGGTGGTGGGAAGAAGCCACGCAAAAAGAATGCGGGCTGCACGCCGGGAATATCATCAGCAAAGCCTAAGGGCTGACGCAGTTAAATAGGTGGGAGGGGGCTTGCCCCCGATAACGGTGGATCAGCCAACTGAGTGGTGACTGACACTGGGCTATCGGGGGCAAGCCCCCTCCCACATTTGTTTTGAGTTCGACATCTAGATGTACACACACCTGTAACCATAGGTGCCATTTATGTGTGCAATCCTCATAAATTCGCACCATAACGTAACACCTGTTCCACATCATCCTCCGTACTGGCGAATAGCCCCTTTTCAACAGAAAAATAAATAGCTGTTCAAACGGTCAATTTATATTGCTTTGAATTCAGCCAGTTATTTACCTCACCTCTAAATACGAAATTACCTACAGTTTTGATATGCCAAAAACTGGCACGCATGTGGCTTAAGGTGAAAAGTGCTTTGTATACAATTAATACAAAATCTACATACACTTTGCCATCCGCGGCGTTGCTGCAGATGCCTTGGAGCCTGCCGGAATGCGTACAAGCCTCTCGAATAACATCGCACTGGATCTGCCCTCCTCCGCCCTGAACCACCCGGCCCCAGATCCTGGCCCGCTGGTGCTGAGCCCACGCCTGCACAACAAGGACCTGGCGCCGACCAAGGCGCAAGGCCGCCGCTGGGGGCGCTATAGCATCTTTGCGCTGTGGACCAATGACGTGCATAACATCGCCAACTATTCATTCGCGATCGGCCTATACGCCTTGGGCCTGGGCGGTTGGCAGATTCTGCTGTCTCTGGGCATCGGCGCGGCGCTGGTGTACTTCTTCATGAACCTGTCGGGGTATATGGGGCAAAAAACCGGCGTGCCGTTTCCGGTGATCAGCCGCATCAGCTTCGGCATCCACGGGGCGCAGATTCCCGCGCTGATCCGTGCGGTGATCGCGATTGCCTGGTTCGGTATCCAGACCTACCTGGCCTCGGTGGTTTTCCGCGTACTGCTTACGGCGATTCACCCAGGCTTTGCCGACTACGACCACAACTCGATCCTCGGCCTGTCGACCCTGGGCTGGGTGTGTTTCGTGGCGATCTGGTTCGTGCAACTGGTGATCCTGGCCTACGGCATGGAAATGGTGCGGCGCTATGAAGGGTTCGCAGGCCCCGTGATTTTGCTGACCATGGCCGCGCTGGCCGGTTGGATGTACTTCCAAGTGGACGGCCATATTGCCTGGTCGGTGCGCGAGCCGCTGAGCGGCGGTGAGATGTGGCGCAATATCTTTGCCGGCGGCGCGCTGTGGCTGGCGATCTACGGCACGCTGATCCTCAACTTCTGCGACTTCGCCCGTTCTTCGCCGTGCCGCAAAACCATCGTGGTCGGCAACTTCTGGGGCCTGCCGGTAAATATCCTGGTGTTCGCCGCCATCACCGTGCTGCTGTGCGGCGGGCAGTTTCAACTCAATGGCCGCGTGATCGAGAGCCCCACCGAGATCATCGCAGCGATCCCCAATACCGTGTTCCTGGTGCTCGGTTGCCTGGCGTTCCTGATCGTGACCGTGGCGGTGAATATCATGGCCAACTTTGTGGCGCCGGCCTTTGTGCTGAGCAACCTGGCGCCCAAGTATCTGAACTTCCGCCGCGCCGGGCTGATCAGCGCCACGGTGGCGGTGCTGATCCTGCCGTGGAACCTCTACAACAGCCCGCTGGTAATCGTGTACTTCCTTTCGGGCCTGGGCGCACTGCTGGGGCCGTTGTACGGCGTGATCATGGTCGATTACTGGCTGATCCGAAAAAGCCAAGTGAACGTACCGCAGCTCTACAGCGAAGATCCGCAAGGCGCTTATTACTACAGCCGCGGGGTCAATTTGCGTGCGGTGGCGGCGTTTATTCCGGCGGCGGTGATCGCCATTCTGCTGGCCCTGCTGCCGGGCTTCGCCAGCGTCTCGCCCTTTTCCTGGTTGTTTGGCGCCGGTATTGCAGGGCTGCTGTACCGGCTGATCGCCAAGCGCCAGCCTTTCTATGCCGATGTCAGCGGCGAAAGCATTGCAGTCGATAACGTCAGTCATTAATCAAGGACACCCCATGCGCATCCTCGTGGTCAACGTCAACACCACCGCTTCCATCACCGACACCATTGCCGAGCAGGCGCGGGCCGTGGCCGCACCGGGCACTGAGATTGTCGGGCTCACCCCGTATTTCGGCGCCGAATCGGTGGAAGGCAATTTCGAAAGCTACCTGGCCGCCATCGCCGTGATGGACCGCGTGATGGCCTATGACCAGCCGTTCGATGCGGTCATCCAGGCCGGCTACGGCGAACATGGGCGCGAAGGCCTGCAGGAGTTGCTCGACGTGCCGGTGGTGGACATCACCGAAGCGGCCGCCAGCACCGCGATGTTCCTTGGCCATGCCTACTCGGTGGTCACCACTCTGGATCGCACCGTGCCGTTGATCGAAGACCGCCTGAAGCTCGCCGGCCTCTCTGCCCGCTGCGCCTCGGTACGCGCCAGTGGCATGGCCGTGCTGGAACTGGAAGAAGACCCGCTGGCCGCCATGGAGGCCATCGTGCGCCAGGCCGAACTGGCCATCCACGAGGACAAGGCCGAGGTGATCTGCCTGGGCTGCGGCGGCATGGCCGGGCTGGATGAGCAGATTCGCCAGCGTACCGGCGTGCCGGTGGTGGACGGCGTAACGGCGGCCGTGACCATTGCCGAATCGCTGGTACGCCTGGGGTTGTCGACCTCGAAGATCAGGACCTATGCCACGCCAAGGCCGAAGAAAGTGATCGGTTGGCCGGGGATGTCCGGGCGCTAGGCCCGCGCTTCGATTAAACCGCGCTAAAGCGCTGCCCCAGGCGCTGCTCGGCAAACTGCTCGATGATGAAATCCACAAATGCCCGGGTCTTGCCGGGCAGCAGCTTGTGCTCGGCGTAATAGATGGAAATATTGCCGTCGTCCACATACCACTCAGGCAGCACCCGTACCACCGCGCCGCTGTCCAGAAACGGCACGGCCATGGGCATGCTCACCAGCGCAATACCCAGGCCCTGGGCGCTGGCGCAGCAGGCGGCTTCGGAGTCGCTCAAGGTCATGCGCGGTTTGAGCGTCAGGGGGCGTTGCTCACGGTCGGGACCGGTCAATTGCCAGGTGCGCACGCGGCCGGTTTGCGGCGAGCGGATCAGGATACCCAGGCAGCGCCCCAGGTCTTCCGGCCCCTGCACCGGCGGGCGTTTGGCCAGGTAATCCGGCGACGCCACCAACACCCGATGAGCCGGCGCCAGTTTGCGCGCCACCACGCCCTGGGGCAGTTCGAAGCCACCACCGATGGCCGCATCGAAGCCTTGGCCGATCAGGTCCACCTGGCGATTATCGAAGTGCCAGTCCGGGCTGATATCCGGGTAGCGTTCAGTGAATCGCCCCAGCAGCGGCATCACATAACGATTACCGAACACCGTGCCCATGCTCACCTTGAGTGTGCCCACCGGCCGCCCCTCGGCGCTGGCCAGGTTGGCCACGGCGTTCTGGATGGTGATAAGGCTTGCGCTGACTTCATCGAGGAACAGCTTGCCGGCTTCGGTGAGGGTAAGGCGCCGCGTGCTGCGCTGAAACAGGCGCACGCCGAGGCGCGCTTCAAGCTTGGCCACGCTTTTGCCCACCGCCGCCGGGGTCAGGCTCAAGTGCCGCGCAGCCTCGGCAAAGCTGCCGCCTTCGGCGCTGCGCACAAAGCATTCGATACTGCCAAAGCTTTCCATACCGACTCACCCTAAACTTTTGGTTTACACAGACTATAGCAATCACGGTCTACCGGCCTGGGTGAGGCAGGTCGATACTCGGCTGCAACAACAGGGCATACCGCCTTGAACAGACAGGAGATCGACATGACTGCACACAACCTGACCGGCAAAGTCGCCTTGATTCAAGGCGGTTCCCGCGGCATCGGCGCCGCCATCGTCCAGCGTCTGGCCGCCCAAGGGGCCGCCGTCGCCTTTACATACGTCAGCTCGGCGACCAAGGCTGAGGCGTTGCAAAACAGCGTGATCAGCGCAGGCGGCCAAGCCTTGGCCATCCACGCCGACAGCGCCGACGCCACTGCGATCCGCAACGCCGTCAGCGCCACCGTCAAGGCGTTCGGTCGCCTGGATATCCTGGTGAACAACGCCGGCGTGCTGGCCATTGCGCCGCTGGAAGACTTCAAGCTGGAGGACTTCGACCAGACCCTGGCGATCAACGTGCGCAGCGTATTTATTGCCACTCAAGAAGCCGCCAAGCACATGGGCGAAGGCGGCCGTGTGATCAATATCGGCAGCACCAACGCCGAGCGCATGCCCTTCGGCGGCGGCGGACCGTATGCCATGAGCAAGGCCGCGCTGGTGGGGTTGACCAAAGGTTTGGCACGGGACCTGGGCCCACGCGGTATCACCATCAACAACGTGCAACCCGGCCCGGTGGACACCGACATGAACCCAGCCGACAGCGATTTTGCCGAGAGCTTGATCGGCTTGATGGCCATTGGGCGGTACGGGCATGTGGAGGAGATTGCCAGTTTTGTGGCGTATCTGGCGGGGCCAGAGGCCGGATATATCACCGGTGCCAGCCTGACTATCGACGGTGGTTTCAGCGCCTGAGCCAATAGGGAAGGGGCAAACCCCCTCCCACATTTTGGCCGAGTGTGGTCAGGACATCGGCGGTAAGCCATACGCCGCCAGATCAAAGTCCGCGAGTTTGCGGATGATCTGGTCGGCGTGGTGGTACTTGCTGTCGGCCATGGCTTCATCGGGCACAGCGATGGCGGTCATTTGCGCAGCCTTTGCCGCGGTTACGCCGAACGGCGAATCTTCGAACACCAGGCAATCCTTGGGCTCGACACCCAGACGGCGTGCGGCGGTGAGGAAGATGTCCGGCGCGGGCTTAGCGGCACCGACTTCCGGGTCATCGGCGGTGACGATGGTGTCGAACAACGCAAACCACTCTCGGTGCAAGGTGGTCTTGTGGCCGAACGAATTGCGCGAAGAACTGGTGCCCACGGCAATCGGGATGTTGTGCGCCTTCAAATGCCGAACCAGCGCTTCGGCGCCGGGCATGCCCAATGCCTTGGGAAAACGCTCGCTCATCAACGGTTCGCGGATGCGCAGAAATTCGGCCGGGGTGATCGGCAATTCCAGCGCCTTGACCACATACTCGGCCAGGTCCTGGGCACCCCGCCCGATAATGTGCTGCTTGATCCCCCAGTCATAAGAACGGCCGTAGCGCTCGGCAATGATCTGCGTGACTTCGGTGTAGATGCCTTCGGTGTCCAGCAACAATCCGTCCATATCGAAAATCACAGCCTTGATCGGGACAGCGGTACGCGGTGCATTCATCACAACGGATCCTTGGGGGAAGGACTAAAAGGTTTCAGCACAATAGCGGTCACATTGACCTGCGGGCAACCCTTTGGACGAGGTTGACCCTGCGTCGCGGACAGGATCGCGACAGCTTGGCTGGTGAAGAATCAGTATCCCTCACGCCGTTCACAGACGCCGCCATGTCCGAAGCCTTCGAAGTCCCCAGCCCCCACGAAAAACATATCGAACACACCACCGAACATGCCCACGCCCGAGGGGATAGTTTCGCCAGCCGCATCGCCGTGATGACCGCGTTGATGGCCACCCTCGGCGCCATGCTCAGTTACCAGGCCGGTTCCACCGAGAGTGAAGCGGCGATGGACAAGAACAACGCCGCGATCATCAAGACCGAAGCCGCCAACCAGTGGAATTACTACCAGGCCAAGTCCAGCCGACAAAACCTCGCGGAGCTGGCCACCCATATCCCCGGCGTGGATGCTGCGCATTATCGGGAAGAGATCGAACGCTACAAAAGCCAGAAGGAGGCCGTGCGCCAACAGGCAGAAAAACTTGAAGCCACCTCACGGGAGTGGGATGAAAAATCTGAACAGGCGCTGCATCGGCACCACCGCTGGGCCCAGGCGATGACTGCGATTCAGATCGCGATTTCGTTGGCGGCAATTACCTTGTTGACGAGGAAGGAGTGGTTGAAGCGGCTTTCGTATACGGCCGCAGGCGTGGCCATGGTGCTGGGCGGGCTGGCGTGGCTGCATGTTTAGCCGCGCGGCGTGAACGAGCCTAATCGTTCAGATTCGTTTCAATTCGTCTATGCAGCGATTACAGTACGCGCCCCCAGGAATTGAATCTTGGGCTTTAGACCATGGAGTTACACAGTGAAGTACGTCAGCAAAGTAGTTGCAGCCGCAGTACTCGGTTTCGCCCTGGCCGGCTGCACCGGCACCGCCATCAAATCCCCACAGTACGACAGCAACCAATACACCGTGCTGGGTCACAGTGAAGCCAGCGCCACCGGCATCATGCTGTTCGGCGTGATCCCGATCGGTCAGAACAGCCGTTTCGTCCGCGCACAAGAAGCGGCCATCAAGGCAAAAGGCGGCGACGCTCTGATCAACACCCAAGTGCAGGAAAAGTGGTTCTGGGCCTGGGTGCTCAGCGGTTACACCACCAAGATCTCCGGTGATGTGGTCAAGCTGAAAACCGCACAGTAAATCCTTCGGGCGTTCACCTGCGCCCGCGACGTATCATGGGCTGACCCTCCGAGGATGGCCCATGAACCTCAGCATCGTTTATGCCCTCTGCGCCGCCGCCCTGTTCGGCGCCAGCACCCCGCTCGCAAAGCACTTCGGCCTGGGCCTCTCGCCCATTCTGCTGGCCGGCCTGCTATACCTCGGCAGTGGCCTCGGCCTCGGCGTGGTGCGCCTGATCCGCGATCGCGGATGGCAAAACAGCGGGCTGACACCCCACGAATGGCCCTGGTTGCTCGGCGCCATTCTCTTCGGCGGCATCCTCGGCCCCGTCGCCCTTATGTACGGCCTGACCCGCACCGCCGCCTCAACGGCCTCGTTGATGCTCAACCTGGAATCGGTGCTCACCGCCGTGATCGCCTGGCTGGTGTTCCGAGAAAACGCCGACCGCCGTATCGTCCTGGGGATGATCGCAATCGTGCTGGGCGGCGTGGTGTTGTCATGGTCGGACGGCGCCGGCGCCAGTCACGACTGGACCGGGCCGCTGGCAGTTGCGCTGGCCTGCCTGTGCTGGGGCATCGATAACAACCTGACGCGCAAGGTTTCCGCTTCGGACGCAGTATTTATCGCCGGCATCAAAGGTTTGATCGCCGGGCTGGTGAATACCGGCCTGGCCGTTTACCTCGGCGCGCAATGGCCGGCCACCGCTCAACTGATGCCAATCCTGCTGGTGGGTTTCCTCGGCTACGGCATCAGCCTCGTGCTGTTTGTACTGGCCCTGCGCGGCCTGGGCAGCGCACGCACCGGGGCGTATTTCTCCACCGCCCCTTTTCTCGGCGCCGCCCTGGCGGTACTGGCGATGGGCGAGTCGGTGTCGATCGCGTTCTGGGTGGCCTCGGCGTTAATGGCGGTAGGCGTGTGGCTGCACCTGACCGAACGCCACGCCCATGAACATCAGCACGAAGCCACGGAACACGGGCACTGGCATGTGCATGACGAACATCATCAGCATGAACATGCGTTTGATTGGGCCCCCAATGAGCCGCACAGCCATGTGCATGTGCACAGCCCGATCAAGCATAGCCACGCGCATTTTCCGGATGTGCATCATCGCCACAGGCATTGAGGGCCCAACAGCGTGCCGGCTGGTCGCCGTTCAGTCCGACGAGTGCTCAACCACCACGCAATTGCGTCCACTTTGCTGGGCCTGGTACAACAATTGATCGGCTCTTTCGAGCACCGCTGATATCGACTCGCCATTGGGGCACCAAACGGCCACGCCGAGTGAAACAGTGATATGCCCCACGGTCTCGATGCTGGCAGCCTCGATCGAGGCACGCAGCCGTTCAGCGACGTCGGCCGCTGTGTGCAGCGAACTGCCCGGCAATAACAAGACGAACTCCTCGCCCCCCACCCTGCAAGGCAAGTCGTTGGCACGAGAATTCTGCTGCATGAGTTCCGCAATGGCGCGCAGCGTTTGATCCCCCACGCCGTGGCCGAACGTATCGTTGACGCGCTTGAAATGATCGATGTCGACGGAAACCACGGCAAACGCTTTGCCTGTCTCCTGCCACAACGCCAGCACGTCCTGCATGGCCCGGCGGTTGGCCAGCCCCGTCAGTGCATCCGTATGGGCCTGATGATTGAGCTTGCCGATCTTCTCCTGCAACAGGGTCGCGCCCAGCAACAGCGCTCTGCGAATCTGCCAACTTTCGAAATAACGCGCAGGCACTGCGCTGATGCGCGCGTAGCTGTCAGGCATGTCCAGCCGTTTGGCACAGTCGGCCAGCCGCGATAATGGGGCCGAGATCCTTGCGCCCAACCACCAGATCAGAACGATCCCGAACAGCGCCAACGGTGCTATACCCTGAGCCACTTTGGTCATCGTCCGGCGCAGAACTGCCTGGATATTCTCCAAGGGCTGCTGCGAGATCACACCCCAACCGCTGCTGGGCACCCGAGCGAAACCGGCGAGCATTTCCACATCGTGCTCATCCTTAGCTTGTAAGGTGCCTGAGGCCTCGCGGAGCGATGCGCTGGCGATCAAATCCGTGCCCCTGACACTGCCTATCTGCGCAGGATCGCTGTGATAGAGCACCTGGCGCGCAGCGTCGACCAAGTAGAAATGCGCGCCATCCTTGCGCACATTCGTGTCCATGAGGGATTGAAGAGTATTGCTCTGCTCCAACCGAATAGTGCCGCCGATCAAGCCCAGATACTCTCCGCCCGTACCGAATATGGGTTGAGAGATAAACACCACCAAATTGCCGGAGATCGACCTGAAGGCGTTGCTGATTTTCGGCGTGCGCAGCGTCAAAGGTTCTTTGTGCTGCAACGTGCGGCCATTGAGTTGAAGGTTTTCAGGCGCGGAAGCAATGATGGTACCGTCCGCGCCGGCGACCAGTACGGAGTTGAAACTGGCGTCCTGCTCAAACAAGCGCTTGGCCTCACGGGTCAAAGCACTTTTGTCGCCAAACGCTTTGCCAATACCCGCTGCACCATATTTCAATTTATCGAGATCGGCGTCCAATACCTGCTCGACGCTGCGGGCGATACGGGCGGCGTAGTTTCTATTGACGTCCAGCGCCCCTTCAATGAGTTCCTGCTTCTGAATCTTGAACATGACCCAGAAACTGTTGACCAGGGTCGCAACAGCAGAAAGCAGTACAAAAATAAGAATCAAACTACGAAGGTTGAGCGTGGGCTTCGGTCGAGTGGTCATCTACACAATCCGGGCAAGGCAGAGGTTGTATAACGAACAAGATTACGTATGAGTCGCCCCGCACAGGTAGCCAGACCGATTCGAAGTGAATACCGGCAAGAATACGGGCATCTCAAGCCGAGCTTGGACCCATCAGGCACTTGAGGCATCAAGGGCTTGCGGGGTTTGAGTGACTGCACGCGAGGGCACAGCGCAGCGTGCCAAGCCCTGTATTTACGAGCGCCAGAAACCACAAACCCCCGGCTCTTGTTAAGAAACCAGGGGTTTGTGTTTGTAGAATGTGGCGGTGAAGGAGAGATTCGAACTCTCGATACAATTTCTTGTATACACACTTTCCAGGCGTGCTCCTTAAGCCACTCGGACACTTCACCGTATCTCGTCAAACCAGTTCAGTCTGTCGAGGCGCGCTAATGTAGTCGAAAGCCTTTCTGATGGCAAAGGTTTTTTTCAGAATATTCATGCGGTTAGCCGGTTATGCCTGAGCATGTCCGGCGAGGGGTGGTGATTGTGCCATTCTCAGGCACCGCTGGCGCCTGTCTCAAGGCTTTGTCGCGCCACGCCGCAGGCCGTCTAGGCTTGGGCATGCGGGAAAAGGCTGACTGGGTAGTCAGTCATAGCGCTTTACCGAGCCGGGCGTGGTGGGTAACGTCTGCTGCATTCTTCTATAACAAGCCCTACAAGGAACCGCGTCATGAGTGAGTTGATTGCCTACCACCTCGAAGACGGTATCGCCACCCTGACCTTGAGCAACGGCAAGGTCAACGCCATTTCCCCGGCGGTGGTCAGTGCGTTTAACGAAGCGCTGGACCAGGCCGAGAAGGATCGGGCGGTAGTAGTGATTACCGGCACGCCGGGGATTCTGTCCGGGGGTTACGATTTGAAGGTGATGACCGCCGGCCCCAAAGAAGCAATCGGTCTGGTGACATCGGGCTCGACATTGGCACGGCGGCTGTTGTCGCACCCGTTCCCCGTGATTGTGGCGTGCCCTGGGCATGCGGTGGCTAAGGGCGCCTTTCTGTTGTTGTCGGCGGATTATCGGATCGGGGTAGAAGGCCCGTTCAGCATCGGCCTGAACGAAGTGATGATCGGCATGACCATGCACCACGCCGGAATCGAGCTGGCACGGGATCGTCTGCGCAAGTCGGCGTTCCATCGCTCGGTGATCAATGCCGAGATGTTCGACCCTCAGGGTGCATTGCAGGCCGGCTTCCTCGATAAAGTGGTCGCCCCGGAAGAACTGCACGCAGCAGCGCTGGAGGCGGCGCGGCAATTGAAGAAGATCAATATGAACGCCCACAAGCACACCAAATTGAAAGTGCGCAAAGCGCTGCTGGAAGCCCTGGACGAGGCAATCATCCAGGATCAGGGCCATATTCTGAGCTAAGCCTAACTATGCTTATGCCAAAGCCCGACCTTGTGTCGGGCTTTTTCTTACAGCCACATCTGAAAAAGCCTCAGTCGCTCTAGGCTGGGGCCCCTGGCAAATATCGAAATATGCGCTCAAACATCGCCCATCTCCTACTTCTATAGCGCCAATTGCCGAATACAGTGCACGACCGTACACTGCGCCACCTTTTGTTTCGATGGGCCAGGTGGATGCTTTTTCTGTTACGTATGGTGTTGATGGGCCTGCACTTTATAGTGGCTGGTGTGTTGGGTGTGCTGATCGGCGTTTGCCGCCCGTTCAACCCGGATAACAGTCGCTTGTGCGCCCGCCTCTACGCGGTGCCCGCGATGTGGTTGTTGGGGCTGAATGTGAAAGCCGATGTCGACTCGCTGCGGCATAAGCCAGGCACTTGCGTGATTATCGCCAACCATCAGTCCAACTATGACTTGTTCGTGTTCGGTACCGTGGTGCCCCACCGCACCGTGTGCATCGCCAAGAAGAGCCTCAAGTGGGTGCCGCTGTTCGGCCAGTTGTTCTGGCTGGCGGGCAATGTGTTGATCGACCGCGGCAATGCCCACAAAGCGCGCCGCGCCATGCTCACCACCACCGATACGTTGCAACATAAAGACACCTCGATCTGGGTGTTCCCCGAAGGCACGCGCAACCTGGGCAAGGGTCTGCTGCCATTCAAGAAAGGCGCCTTTCATATGGCCATCGCCGCCGGGGTGCCCATCGTGCAGGTGTGCGTCAGCAATTACGTCACCCATATGCAGCTCAATCGCTGGAACAGCGGTGATGTGCTCATACGCTCGTTGCCTCCAATTCCTACCACCGGCATGACCTCGGACGACCTCCCGGCCTTGATGCAAGCGTGTCAGGCGCAAATGGACATGTGCATCAAGGCCATGGATGCACAGCTCAAGAGGGTCTGATTCCCTTTTCCTTATAGGAGCGAGGGTGCTCGCTCCTACAACGGAACGCCATTCACGCTAAGCTGCCCAACATCTGTCTCCTCTTATAAGAAGTGATCAGCATCATGGGTAGAGTTGTTGCGGCCGCCGTGTATAGCGCCGGAAAGAAAGTCACCGATATCACCCTCGACGAAGGCGCGGCCTGGGCCGCCAAACCCGGGCATTTTGTGTGGATCGGCCTGGAAGAGCCCAACGCCCTGGAATTGGCCAACCTGCAACGCCAGTTCAACCTGCATGAACTGGCCATCGAAGACGCCCTGGAAAAACACAGCCGCCCCAAGCTGGAAACCTTTGGCGACGCGCTGTTTATCGTCACGTATTCGCCGGTGCGCGAGAACGGCAAACTGGTGTTTATCGAAACCCATATCTTCGCCGGCAACGGCTACGTGATTACCGCACGCAACGGTCACTCGGCATCCTACGGTTTTGTACGTCAGCGCTGTGAGGCGCGACCGCTGTTATTGGAGCATGGGGAAGATTTCGTACTCTATGCGCTGCTGGATTTCGTCACGGAAAACTACCAGCCCGTCAGTGAGGCAATCCATGCCGAGATCGATGAGCTGGAGCGCAATGTGCTGTGCAGTTCGTTAAGCGAACGCGATATCCAGAACCTCCACAGCCTGCGCCGCGACGTGCTGCGGCTCAAGCGTCATGTGGCGCCAATGGTAGAGATCAGCCAGGAGCTGCAGAAACTGAGCTTTCCGTTTATCGACAAAAACATGCGTCCGTATTTCCGCGATGTGCAGATCCATGTCACACGGCAGATGGAAGACCTCACCACCCTGCGCGACATCGCCAGCCAGACCATTGAAATCGGGGTGTTGCTGGAGGCGTCGCGCCAGAGTGTAGTGCAGCGCAAATTCGCCGCCTGGGCGGCGATCCTGGCGTTCCCCACCGCAGTGGCGGGGATTTATGGGATGAACTTCCAGAACATGCCTGAGCTGCAATGGCACTACGGCTATTTTGCGGTGCTCGGGCTGATCGCGGTGGGGTGCACCAGCCTGTGGGCCAGCTTCAAGCGGTCGGGATGGCTTTAACCTCGGCTTCGGGCTTGTGCGCCACAAAGCGCATCATCCATTCCGCTACGGTGACGCCATGGTGCTCGCGTGCCAGGCTGGCCACACCGTTTGAGTAGACTTTTTCGCCCAAGGTTGTCTGAAGAATCTCCAGCAACTCGCGCGAATAATCCTGAACAAATTCCGGGTGGCCCTGGAAGCACAGTACCTGATCGCCGATGTGGTACGCGGCGAACGGGCAAAACTCGCTGGAGGCAATGACTTTGGCGCCCTCCGGCAAGGTAGTCACCTGGTCCTGATGACTGATCAGCAGCGTCAGTTCGGGCACCTCGGGGCTCATCCACGGCGCCTGGGCATCCAGTGTGTAATCATGAATGCCCATGCCCCAACCTTGAGTAGCGCGCTCGGCTTTACCACCCAGCAACAGCGCCAGCAACTGATGGCCGAAGCAGATGCCCAGCAGTTTGTCGCCGCGTTGGTAACGTTCGAGCAAGTAGGTTTTGAGCGTCTGGATCCACGGGTCGGTGCCGAAGGAGTCTGCCTTGCTGCCGGTGACCAGATAGGCGTCAAACTGCTCATCGTCCGGCGGGTACTCCCCGTTCACCACGTTGTACACCACAAACTCGGCAGGGATCGGCTGCTTGGCGAACAGGCGCTTGAACATCTGCCCGTAACCTTGGTACTGATCGATCAAGCCTGGACGCAGGATATCGGTTTCCAGGATGCAGACGCGTAGCGACATAAAAAATACCTGACACGGCGATGGGAATATCGAACACCTCAAGCCTGCCTGCAAACCTACCTGCAAAGCAAGCCCCCGCCACACCTATACGAAACTCTCCCCTCGCGCGGCTTTTTGCAACAACAGTGCCGGCGGCGTAAACCGCTCGCCGTACTGTTCGGCCAAATAACGGGCGCGAGCGATAAAGTCGTTCAGGCCGTATTGATTGATAAATTGCAATGCGCCGCCACTCCACGCCGCAAAACCGATGCCGAAGATCGAGCCCACGTTGGCGTCCGCCGTGGACATCAACACCCCCTCCTCCACACAGCGCACGGTTTCGATGGCTTGGATAAACAGCAAGCGGTCGTGCACGTCCTGCGCCGAGATCCGTTGTTCGGGCCGCTCGAAGCGCTGTTTCAGCTCTGGCCACAGGTATTTCTGCCCGCCACTGGGGTACTCATAAAAACCGCCGCCAGCGGCTTTGCCCAGCCGTTTGAATTCATTGACGAGCCGCTCGATCACCGCCGTGGCTGGATGAGCCAGCACCGCCTGACCTTCGGCCTGCAGATCCTTGGCAGTTTGCTGTCGGATATGGCTCATCAGGCTGAGTGAGACTTCATCGGACACCGCCAGCGGCCCTACCGGCATCCCGGCCTTGCGCGCCTCAGTCTCGATCAACGGCGCGGCCACGCCCTCGCCAAGCATGGCGATACCTTCATTGGTGAAGGTGGCGAACACCCGTGAGGTGAAGAAACCACGGCTGTCGTTGACCACGATGGGGGTTTTCTTGATCTGCAGTACGAAATCAAAACCACGGGCCAGGGTTTCGTCTGAGGTGCGCGAGCCCTTGATGATTTCCACCAAGGCCATCTTGTCCACCGGGCTGAAGAAATGCAGACCGATAAATTTGGCGGGGTCCGGCACCGTCGTGGCCAGGCCGGTGATGGGCAAGGTGGACGTATTGGACGCGATCACCGCATCAGCACCCACTACGCGCTGGGCGGCGGCCGACACCTTGGCCTTGAGTTCACGATCTTCGAACACTGCTTCGATGATCAGGTCACAGCCGGCCAGGTCGCTGTCGTCCTGGGTGGGAAAAATCCGCGCAAGGATGCTTTCGCGCTGTTCGGCGCTCACTTGCCCACGGCCAAGCTTTTTGTCCAGCAGCGCCGCCGCGTGCGCTTTACCCCTCTCGGCCGCCGCCAGGTTGATATCTTTGAGCACTACGTCGATTCCCGCACAGGCGCTGACATAAGCGATGCCCGCCCCCATCATGCCCGCGCCGAGCACACCGAGCTTGCGTGTCACATAAGGTGCAATACCTGCGGGGCGCGAACGCCCGGCATTGATGTCATTGAGCTGGAACCAAAAGGTGCCGATCATGTTCTTGGCCACTTGTCCGGTGACCAATTCGGTGAAATAGCGGGTTTCGATCAGGTGAGCCGTGTCGACGTCTACCTGAGCGCCTTCCACAGCGGCGCAGAGGATTTTCTCCGGCGCCGGGAAACAGCCCTGGGTTTTACTGCGCAGAATCGACGGCGCAATCGCCAGCATCTGCGCGACCTTGGGGTGCGACGGCGTGCCGCCGGGGATCTGATAACCCTTGTTGTCCCAGGGTTGTCTGGCCTCGGGGTTGGCAAGAATCCAGGCGCGGGCCTGGGCCAGCATTGCGTCGCGGTCCGTGGCCAGCGCATGGATCAAACCGGCTTGCAATGCTTGTTGCGGGCGTACTTTTTTACCTTCGAGCAAATACGGCAGGGCTTTTTCCAAGCCCAATAAACGCACCATACGCACCACGCCCCCGCCGCCGGGCAACAGACCCAAGGTGACTTCCGGCAACCCCAGTTGCACCGATGGCTCGTCCAGCGCGATACGGTAATGGCAGGCCAGGCAAATCTCCCAGCCACCGCCCAGCGCCGCACCATTGATGGCGGCCACCACCGGCCTGCCAAGGGCCTCCAGGCGACGTAACTGCGCCTTGAGCACTCGCACGCCGTCGTAGAACGCCTTGGCACCAGCCTTGTCGACGGCGATCAACTCGTTGAGGTCTCCACCGGCGAAAAAAGTCTTCTTGGCCGACGTGATAACCACACCGGCGATGTGGTCCTTTTCCTCTTCAAGACGTGCGACGGTGGCGGCCATGGCCTCGCGGTATACGGCATTCATGGTGTTGGCACTCTGGCCAGGCAGGTCAAGGGTCAGCACCACGATCTGGTCCTGGCCTTTTTCGTAACGAATGGCATCGGTCATAACTAATTCCTTGGGCTCAGAGACGTTCGATCACAGTGGCGATGCCCATGCCACCGCCGACACACAGGGTGGCCAGGCCATAGCGCAGCTGGCGTGCCTCTAATTCGTCGAGCAAAGTACCGAGAATCGCACAGCCGGTGGCGCCCAACGGGTGGCCCATGGCGATCGAACCGCCATTGACGTTGACCCGCGCGGGGTCGATACCCATGTCCTTGATGAACTTGAGCACCACCGAGGCGAAGGCTTCGTTGACTTCGAACAAGTCGATGTCTTCCACGCGCAAACCGGCCTTGACCAAGGCTTTGCGGGTGGCCGGCGCCGGGCCAGTGAGCATGATGGTGGGGTCGGTGCTGGTCACCGCCGTGGCAACAATCCGCGCCCGTGGGTGCAAGCCCAGCTCACGGCCCTTGGCCTCTGAGCCGATCAGCATCAATGCGGCACCGTCGACGATGCCGGAACTGTTGCCCGGTGTGTGCACATGCTGGATCCGCTCTACATGGCTGTAGACCCGCAACGCGGTGGCGTCGAAGCCCATCTGCCCGATCATCTCGAAACTGGGCTTGAGCTGGCCGAGCCCTTGGAGGGTGGAGTCGGCGCGGATAAATTCGTCGTGATCCAGCAGCACAATGCCATTTTGGTCCTGCACTGCGATCAACGACTTATTGAAGGAACCGTCTGCACGGGCCCTGGCTGCTTTCTGTTGGGAGTGTAAGGCAAAGGTATCGACGTCCTCGCGGGTGAAACCTTCCAACGTTGCGATCAAGTCCGCGCCAATACCCTGGGGGGTGAAATGGCTGTGCAGATTGGTCTGCGGGTCCAGAACCCAGGCGCCGCCGTCGCTGCCCATGGGCACGCGGGACATGGACTCGACGCCGCCCACCACCACCAAGTCTTCAAAGCCGGAGCGCACTTTCATCGCGCCCAGGTTGACCGCCTCCAGGCCCGAGGCGCAGAAGCGGTTGATCTGCACGCCAGCGACGCTGATGGCCCAGTCGGCAGCCAGTGCGGCAGTCTTGGCGATATCCGCACCTTGGTCGCCAATTGGGGTGACGCAGCCGAGCACGATGTCATCCACCTGCTGGGTGTCGAGGTCGTTGCGTTGCGCCAGCGCCGTAAGCAACCCGGCGGCCAGGTTGACCGGTTTGACACTGTGCAAGGCACCGTCGGCCTTGCCCTTGCCCCTGGGTGTGCGTATGGCATCAAAGATCAAAGCTTGGGTCATGACGTCCTCGAACCGCGTGCGTGTGTGCCCTTACCTTAAGCCCGATTGACACGGTTTCAATGACGGATGCGCTCACTGACTTTGACCCTCATGCTCGGACGAACGGTAGGTGCCTATGCTAATTGCCGGATTAATCGTTTTAGCTGTCTAGCCAAGGCATTGGCGCCAAGCTGGCGTTATGCCTCATGTCGTTTTAAGCGCGAATTCGTATTAGCTGATACGAAATGGATCTAAGCCACGAAGAACGAGGGCTCTAAGGTTCAATCAGTAAGACGTTGCTGCCGGGTTTTGCCGGAGCGGCTGTAAGAAAAGCGACACGTCATAGCGCCATACTGGACGACCACGGCACGCATTTGACGCTCAGGAATAACAACAAAAGGCAGTCAGCCATGTTCAAGCATTCGAAAGTACGTCAGGCGGGACTTATTCTCTTCGCCACCACATTGATACTGATCCTACCCAACCTCACCAAGGTGATTGGGTGACCCTTCAGCCCCCGAATTCTGGGCATTTATCGCATCAGGATTGCAGCTTTTGGCAGCACCTGCCGGGACTTCGCCGTGCGCGATCCTGTGGCAGGGGCTGTCTTTTTACCCGCGTTTTTCCGGTATCGTGAGCGCTTTCGCCACGTCTTATTACCGGGCCTTCCTCTTGAAACCGATCTTCGCCCTTCTCCTCGTGCTGTTTGCCCTGCCGGTCACGGCGGCATCCCTGACAATCGAACTCGACCACACCAGCAAGACCTGGCAGAGCGCCGACCTGCTCAAGCATCCGGCTGCGCAGACTGTGCGTATCGTTGATGACGTTTCCTACAAGCGCACCATGACGTATCGCGCAGTGCCGCTGGCGCTACTCCTGCCGGGTCTTAAGCCGGAACACCATGTGCAAGCCGTTGCACTGGATGGCTTCGCCGCCGAGCTGAGCGCTGGCCCACTGCTGCAAACCCACGGTGCCCGCGCATGGCTGGCCGTGGAAGACCCCGCGCAGCCATGGCCGGCACTGGCCGACGGCAAGCCTAGCGCAGGTCCGTTCTATCTGGTGTGGACCGACCCACAGGCCGGGCCTATCAGCCCCGAACAGTGGCCATTCCAGATTTCCAGCATCAAACAGTTGAAAACCGTGGCGGAGCGCTTTCCCGCCCTCCTCCCCGACCCGAAACTCGCAGCCGACGACCCGATCAATCAGGGTTTTGCACTGTTCCAGAAAAACTGCCTGGCGTGCCATCGCCTCAATGGCGCGGGGGATGCGCAGGTGGGACCGGACCTGAATATTCCCTACAACCCTACGGAATATTTCGCCGCCGATTTCCTCAAGCGCTACATCCGTGATCCGCAAAGCCTGCGGCATTGGCCACAGGCAAAAATGCCCGCGTTCACCGCCAGCGTGTTGCCGGACCATGAACTGGACCTGCTGGTGGGCTATCTGAAGCACATGGCGGGGCGTAAGCAGCCGTAAAGCTCAGCGCTCACCTTCGTTTGGCGGGTGAGCTTCACGGTGGAGGCTGGTTATTGCTGCTGGACTGAAATGACCGGCATCGGCGCCACGGATACTTTGGCGTGCATCTGTTCATGCCCGCCACCCCGGCGCATGCCGCGTACCGGGCAGGCATCGAGATAATCCAGGCCCACGGCCAGTTTCAAGTGGCGTTCCGGACGTGCCAGACGGTTGGTCACGTCGAAGCTGTACCAGGCGTCGTCCAGCCAGGCTTCGGCCCAGGCGTGGCTGGCCAAGTGAGTGCTGTCTTCGCTGTACAAATACCCCGACACATATCGTGCAGGAATCCCCAGGCTGCGCGCGCAAGCCAGGAACACATGGGCATGGTCCTGGCATACCCCCGCACGGCCAGCGAAAGCATGAGCGGCGCAGGTGTCGACTTCAGTGGCGCCAGGCGTGTAGACCATGGTTTCGTTGAGCGCGTGCATCAAATCAATCAGGGCGCTGCGGTCGCGCCGTTGGCCGCACTGCTGCTGGGCGAACCCACGCAGGGCTTCATCGGCCTCGGTCAGGCGGGTGCCGCGCAGGAATGGGTAGGCCGACTGTTGCTCGTGCTCGGCCTCGCGCAACTCATCGATATCCACCTGACCACGGGCGCCGATGATGATGGCGTCGTGGGGCTCATCCAGGGTCAGCACATGCAGGATATTGCCGAATGGGTCGACCTGCGCGCGCACCGGGCGCGGCAGATCCAGTTGCCAGCTGAGCACATGCTGGCGCTCGCTGTCGTGGGGCGTGAGGCGCAGGTACTGGATGCTGGCGCGCACCTGGTCTTCATAGTGGTAGGTGGTTTCGTGGCTGATGGAAAGTCTCATGCCGCCTCCAAGTAGGAATGGTAGATGGCATCGCCCAATTGGCGGACCAGGGGGATAAAGTCGGTCAGCCAGGCATGCAGGCCTTCTTCAAGAATTTCATCGATGGCGGTGAAGCGCAGGCGCGCATCCATCTCGGCGGCCAGGCGCTGCGCCGGGCGGCCATTGAGGCCCGGCAGGCTGGCGAGGATTTGGTCGATCTCTTCGCTGCACGCACGCAGCGAGCGCGGTACATCGGCGCGCAACAGCAGCAACTGCGCCACTTGCCGGGCACCGGGGGCGTCGCGATAGATTTCGGTGTAAGCCTCGAACGAGGACAAAGCACGCAGCAACGCGCTCCACTGGTAGTAGGCGTGAGCCGTGCCATCGGTGACGGCGTCGGCGTGGTCGCCGGCCATTTCATAGCGCGCATCCAATAGACGAAGCGTGTTGTCGGCGCGCTCGATAAAGGTCCCCAAGCGAATGAAACGAAATGCGTCATTACGCATGATGGTGCCGTAGGTCGCGCCACGGAACAGGTGGGAGCGCTCCTTGACCCACTCGCAGAAACGGCTCATGCCATAACGGCTCAGGCCTTGCTGGGCGATATCGCGAATGTCCAGCCAAGTGGCATTGATGTTTTCCCACATGTCTGCGGTGATTCGCCCACGCACCGCATGGGCGCTGGCCCGCGCTGCGCCCAGGCAACTGTAGATACTGGCGGGGTTTGCCGCGTCCAGGGCAAAAAAGTGCAGCAGGCGCTCGGCGTGCAACTCTCCGTGGCGCTCGTGGTAATCCTCCAGGGTGCCGGTGATCAACAACGGCATCGCCAGTTCATGCAGGCCATCGCCGCGTCCGTCCTGGGGCATCAGCGACAGCGAATAACTCACGTCGAGCATGCGCGCGAGGTTTTCCGCACGCTCCAGGTAGCGCGACATCCAATACAGATCCGAAGCAGTTCGACTCAACATGGCATCAGTCCTCCACCACCCAGGTGTCTTTGGTGCCGCCGCCCTGGGACGAGTTGACCACCAGCGAGCCTTCGCGCAGGGCCACGCGAGTCAGGCCGCCGGGGACCACACGCGTCTCCTTGCCGGACAGCACGAACGGGCGCAGGTCGATATGGCGCGGGGCAATACCGTTTTCCACAAAGGTCGGGCACGTGGATAGACACAGCGTGGGCTGGGCAATATAGGCATGGGGCTTGGCCATGATGCGCGCGCGAAAGGCTTCGATCTGCGCCGCCGTGGAGGCCGGGCCGACCAGCATGCCGTAGCCGCCGGAGCCTTGGGTCTCCTTGACCACCAACTGCGGCAGGTTAGCCAGTACGTGGGATAACTCGTCAGGCTTACGGCACTGGAATGTCGGAACGTTTTGCAGGATCGGCTCTTCATCCAGGTAAAAGCGGATCATCTCGGTGACGAAGGGGTACACCGACTTGTCATCCGCGACGCCTGTACCGATGGCATTGGCCAGCACCACATTGCCCGAACGATAGGCAGCCAACAGGCCGGGCACTCCGAGCATGGACTCCGGGTTGAAGGCCAAGGGGTCGAGGAACGCGTCGTCGAGACGGCGATAAATCACGTCCACCGCTTTGGGGCCATCGGTGGTGCGCATAAATACACGGTCATCGCGCACGAACAGATCGGCGCCTTCAACCAGTTCCACGCCCATTTCCCGGGCGAGAAACGCATGTTCGAAAAACGCGCTGTTGAATCGGCCCGGGGTCAGCACCACCACGCTGGGGTTATCCAGGGGGCTGGCGCTTTTTAGGGTATCGAGCAGCAGGTTGGGGTAATGATCGATCGGCGCAATGCGCTGGGCGGCGAACAGTTCGGGGAACAGGCGCATCATCATCTTGCGGTCTTCAAGCATGTAGCTGACACCGCTGGGTGTACGCAGGTTGTCTTCCAGCACGTAGTAAGTGCCGTCGCCATCGCGTACGAGATCGACCCCGGCGATGTGGGCATACAGATTGCCGTGCAAGTTCAGGCCCTGCATTGCCAATTGGTATTGCTCGTTGGCCAGCACCTGTTCGGCGGGAATGATCCCCGCTTTGATGATGCGTTGCTCGTGGTAAAGGTCAGCGAGAAACATATTCAACGCCTTGACCCGCTGAATACAGCCACGCTCGATAATCCGCCATTCACTGGCCGGTATGCTGCGGGGGATGGTGTCGAAAGGGATCAGGCGCTCGGTGCCCTGTTCGTCCCCGTACAGGGTGAAGGTGATCCCGGCGCGGTGAAACAGCAAATCGGCTTCGCGCCGGCGCTGGGCCAGCAGTTCATCAGGGGTTTGGGCCAACCAGCGGGCGAACTCGCGGTAATGGGGGCGGACCTGCCCTGCCCCGTCGTACATTTCGTCGTAATAAGTGCGGATCATGCCGTACTCCTTGTCACCCGGACGCAAGAACCATCGCAAGGCCCGTGCCATCGGCATAAACACTTAAAAATCAGTGAGTTGAATAGATCCAGGCAGTTAATCGCACCTTCCTGGTGCGTCGAATGCCTGGTGTGTCGTGGCGCGCTTCATCGTAATGCGGGCTTTGACTATCAAGAGCATAGTCAGAGTTGATTTCACTGGCCCGCCATAGCTGCGGATAATCGCCACCATCTGCTGAACAGACCTTCAGCGCTCCGCTCTTCCCTTCGGCCACCCTACTCGGGTGGCTTTTTTTTGGTGCATGAAAAGAGCCCGCAAGTTCCGCCGGGGTTCGCGCCGGCGCAAACAAAATCGGCCGACCCGAAGGTCAGCCGATACGCTGCGTTGCTAACGATGTGAAGGACGCACCATTACATCGGCCGCCCCCGCACCTCCTGCTTGACGCCCCAGCCCTCGATAATGCCGCCCAAGGGCTCGACCACTGCTTCAAAGTCTTGCTCGAAGTCTCCTATGCCGTCGTAGGTTGCAGACATGATCTTGCTCAGTTCCAGGTACCAGGCGCCATCATCGCGCGCACTGACCTGAGCGTTCAGGGATTCGCCACGAAATTCGCCCGCAGCTCTGCGCGCCCGTTCTTCGTCGGGGAAAATCGCGTAGAACTCAATGGGATGGAACCGTGAAAAATCGAAACCGCCTTCTTTCATGCGGCGCAGAACGTGGGTGCTGATGTCTTCTTGATAGGCTGTGCTCATGAAAAGTGCTCCTCAATACGATGGATAGACTTTCCGTGCTTCCCGAAGCCCGCGCCTTACTGGCGAGGGAACTACGGCAATGGTTTCACCGCTGGAAAACAAGCATGTAGCTGACAAGACCAGACCTTAGCGATTCATTCGCTGATCTCGTTTGCAGAGTAGCGCGAAGCAATCGCCTCCACCAGAGGCGCTTGGGTGGAGGACAGGGAATATTCAGGCGGCGGGAGAAATGTCGAGAATCTGGATACTGTTCTGGTCTTTGAGGATCTTGACCGTCGGCTCCGGCTTGCGCCCCTCAAGGTCATTGAGGTCGAGTTCGGCGGCAACCGGCACCAGTTTGCTGCGAATCATATGCGCAGCGTCTTCGAGGCTGGGCTTTTGTTCGCAGGTGAACTGCTCTACGGATTTTTCGCCGTGATCATCAACGAAGGTAATTTGCCACGTTTGCATCGGTGCCTCCTCGATAAAACCCGTGTGTGGGCTCACCTTTATCTGGACCTTGGGGGTTCGCCAAACGTTCCACCCAAGGCAGGAAGCACCCGATCAATCGCGCTTATTTTTCCGCGCGGGCTTTGAGCGCCTTGAGGGTGTTGAACGGCGCGTCGACCACGAACTTGTTGGCCAGCCACGAAGGCACGCTGCCGCCTGGCTCGGTGTGCACCTGGTAGGTCACTTCGGTTTCGTTAGCGCCCTTTGGCACCAGTCTCCAGAAACCTTCGACCTGGGCCACACGTACGAAGCCTTTTTCCTCAGGCTTGTAAGTCGGCACGCCTTCCAGCTTGCGGGTCACGCTGCCGTCAGCCGCTTTGGTGGAGGTGACATGGGTATAAGAGTCACGCGGCGTCACAGGCCATGGCGTGTTGAACTGGGTGTAGGTCCAGGCCTCGTCGCCTTTGCTGTCGATCAGCTTTTGCGACTTGCACTCATGAATCCAGGCACATGCGCCAACCACGTCCTCCTGGATAGCGAGGATCTTGGCGACGGGCGCCTTGATCACCGTTACACCTCGATACGCCTTGTATTTGGAGCCGGCAACTTCGCTCAGGGATACCTTGATGCCGTCGTCGTCTTTGGCGGTCACCCATTCTTCAGCCTGGGCGGTGGCCGCAAATAACACGGTAAAGCCGCACACCACAGCCAATCGTTTCAGCGAACCCATTGTTGTATTCCTTATTGTTCAAGTTCCGAGAGTAAAGCCCATCAAGCCGCCGTCATCTGTTCCCACCAGCCGATCAAACGGATCGCATCGGCCTGGTCGGTGCCGCACACCTCGATATCAGCCTTGAAATCACTGCACACCGCCGGCCGTTCCGGCTGGCCGAACAGTTGGCAGAGCAGTTCGACAGACAGGTGCACACAGCGTTCACCCGCCGGCTTGCCATTGGGCATGCCGGGCAACGGCGAACTGATGGAGGGGGCGATGCAGCAAGCGCCACAGCCTTCACGGCATTTCATGACCAGCAGGTCCTCGACGACTCAATAGGATGGCCGGGCTAGAGTACGCCCTTAAACAGCCGTTTTAAAATGGTCCAACATCGGTTTTTCACACAAAACGAAAGTGACTGACCAGTCTGCGACAGATGGTCGAAACGTCGAGTCACTTGGTAGGAAAAGTTTACTGCTTGAATTCGAAATCCAGCGCCGCTCCCTCGACATCACGCCGCTCTTCGTTGCGCAATTGCAGGCGCATTTCGTTGCTGAGCAGGCGACCGTTAATCTGGAAAGCGCTGTTGTCGGTGGGCTTCTCAGCGAACATCGGAGGCAGCAACGGCACGCTTTTGGGCTGGGGCATGGTGCCCAGCGGCTGCAAGTGCCTGACCATGTCCGAAGGCAATGACAGGTCCAACTGGGCCGGCGGCAGTTTGGTCTCGGCCACTTCGTGGGCAGACTTGGCCTTTTTGGCCGCCGCGCGTTTCTTGGCGGCGGCGTTTTTTTTCGCAGAAGCGGCCGTCTTAGCCGGCGCCGGCTTAGTGTTCTGTGCGCTCGCCGCGGGCTTGCTTTCGCTCACAGGAGTCGCCGCCAACAGCGTGGGGACGTTAAACAGGCTTAACAGGCCAATCACCAAAACAACTCGGAACATCGAGGTCATATCGCCTACAGCATTAACGGCAGAAGGCCACATGCTCGCCTGTTGAGGGCAACATGACAAGCGCATTGATTAGCCAGCTATCGGCAATGTGCCCATTGTGTATGTCGGCCGTGCCTTAAAGTCCGGCGGCGGTCTCCTGGCACAGCTGACTGGCCAGCATCCCCAAGGTCATCAACGCCCGCTCTGCCTCGCGGTTCCACGGCGTACCGCAGTTGAGCCGGATGCAGTGGTTGAATTGCTCGGTGTTACTGAAGATCAACCCGGGCGCGATGCTGATGCCCTGCTGCAAGGCACGCACATGCAGTTCCTGGGTATTGACCCGTCCGGGCAAACTGACCCACAGGATAAAACCGCCGGTGGGACGGGTCATCTGTGTGCCTTCCGGAAAGTACTGCTGCACCGCCAGCTGGAAGGCGCTCAGGTTCTTGCGGTATTCCTGGCGGATGTAGCGCAAATGCCTGTCATAACCGCCGTTCTCCAGGTACGCCGCCACGCCCATTTGGGTCACGCTACAGGCCGAGTGGGTGCTGAACATCTGCAGACGCTGGATCTCCTGCTGGTACTTGCCGGCAATCATCCAACCGATACGCACGCCGGGGGATAAGGTTTTGGAGAAGCTGGAGCAATAGATCACCCGGTCCAGGCGGTCATAGGCTTTGAGAGCCTTGGTGCGGCCCAGCTCGAACATCAGCTCGCCGTAGATATCGTCCTCGACGATCTGGATATCGAAATCCGAAGCCAACCGCAGCAGGTGTTTCTGCCGCTCCTCAGGCATGGTGCCACCCAAGGGATTACTCAGCCGCGTGGTCAGCACCAGCGCCTTGATCGACCATTGGTTGGCGGCCAGTTGCAGGGCTTCCAGGCTCATGCCGGTGGCCGGGTCGCTGGGAATCTCAATGACCTTCAGGCCCAGCAGATCCGCCAGTTGCAGCAGGCCGTAATAAGTGGGGGATTCCGCCGCGATCAGGTCGCCGGGGCGGGTCAGCACACGCAGTGACATCTGCAACGCATCGACGCACCCGTGGGTGATCACCACTTCGGAAGGGTCTACCACCACGCCGGCATCGCGCATGCGAATCGCCACCTGGCGGCGCAGCGGCTCGAAGCCGGGGCTGAACATATAGCTGAATGCCCGCGGGCTCTGGAAACGCGTGACCTTGGCCAATTGCTGATGCAGCGCGCGCACCGGCAGGTAGTCGACGCTCGGCACCGCAGCGCCCAACGGGAACACACCTTCGCGGCGCGACTCGCCCAGAACCTGCTGGATAATGCTGCTGCGCGTGACCAGCCCCGGGCGCTCCACCCGTGCGATATCCGGCGTGGGCGCGGTGAGCGCGGGGGTTTGATGCACGTAGTAACCGGACTGCGGTCGCGCCCTGATCAGCCCCTGGTCCTCCAGGTTGGCATAGGCTTGCAATACCGTGGCGTGGCTTACATTGAGCTGGGAACTCATCTTACGTACCGAAGGCACGCGTTCGCCCGGTTGATAAACACCACGCCGGATATCCTCAGCCAGTTGCTGAGCGATACGTTGGTACAGCAAGAGATTGGTCATGTCGCAGCACTCGATTTCACGGGCATTTTATTTTTGTGTGAAACATACCGGCACAGTTTAGAAGTGTACGGGGACAGTTGCCACAATAGTCGAGCACGACGGGCAGTGATAGCAAAAACTGTAAGGGTGGCGCTGAGGATATTCAGGCTTGTGCAAAAAAAATGTGGGTAGGGGTTTGCCCCTCCCACATTTTTAGTCAGCGTAAGGCTTCAGCGGGCGGCGCCCAGTTGGCCCTTGGCATCGGAAAACACGATTTCTACGCGACGGTTCTGCGCGCGGCCGCGCTCGGAAGCGTTAGCTTCCACCGGGTACTGGTCGCCATAGCCTTCGACCTGAATGCGCTTTTCGTCTATGCCCAGGTCTACCAGCACATCGGCTACCGATTGCGCGCGGTCACGGGACAGTTTGAGGTTTTCCTGCTCGCCACCGGTACTGTCGGTGTAACCCTCGATGCGCACCACGCGCTTGGGGTTCAGTTGCAGAAATTGCACGATCTTGAGCACGGTGCGGTTGGCCGAGTTTTTCAGTTCCGCCTCGCCGGTGTCGAACAGCACATCGCCCAGGGTCATCACCAGGCCCCGATCGGTCTGGGTGGTAGCCAGGCTGGCGATCTGCTCTTCGAGCCATTTGCCCTGTTGCTGCACGCTGCTCAGTTTGCTTTCGCGTAGGGCTAGTTGCAGGCGCTGACGTTCCAGTTCGAGCTTGGCGCCGCGCTCTTCATTGAGTGCCTGTTCGGTGTGTTCGCGGGCGATGGCGCTGTAGCGCTGGCTCAAGTAGGCGTAGTGCACGACGTCGGCGCCGCTGCCCCAGTAGCTGGACAAGCGATCGGCGCGGGCCAGGGATTCACCTGCCCGAATCACGTCCTTGGGCGCGATGCGCAACACATTGGCGTCTTCCTTGACCTTCTGAAAGTCGCTCCCCGCCTGTTGCAAGGCCTGCTCGCCACTCGGGTGGCTGGCACATCCGCCCAGCAACGCGCTGCCCAGCAGCACTGCGCAGCTCACACCTCGGATCATCGGGCTCATTGGGCGTCTCCCAATTGCAATTGCTTGCGCAGGCGCGTGATACGGGTGTTGAGCACGTTCAGTTGTTCCTGGCTCTTGCGAGTCAGCACTTTGGCTTCGGCCAGACGCGCGTCCAGCTCGGCCTGTTCGGCTTGCATGCGCGCGTCCTTGAAGGATTGCTCGGCCATATCGGCCTTGGCCTGGGTGAATTTGTCCTCGGCCAGCTTCAACTCGGGGGATTCATCGGCATTGGCGCCGACGGCACTGGCCTGTTCCAGGGCTTGCTGGGTGAGGCGTATTTGTTCATTCGGCGCAGGATCGGCTGCACATCCCGCCAGAGCGACAACGGCGAGGGCCGCGAAAAGAGGTCGAAGAGTCACTGAAAATCCCTACTTTGTTGGGGTGCCGACAGATTGTTGCAGTTGCGCCTTCCAGCGCTCGATATTGCGCTGCAGAGCGGCTTGTACCCCATCGGACCCGGCCAATTCTGTCATCTTTTTGGCCAGCTGTCCGCGCAGCCATGGATCATTGCAGGCCGAGTTGTGGGAAATCGCCAGGTACAGGCCAGGTTGGTCGACGGGCACATCACGGGCGACCAGGTCGCTGCTCATGCCCAGCGACTGCGCCATGGCGGTGCCGGAATAGCGACCGGCCAGCACATATTCCACCTCCCCCAGCAACAACTTTTGAAATGCAGGCGTCAACGTGGGAAAGCGTTGCAGGCTCAGTTGCTGATTGGCGAAGGTTTCAAATTCACGGCTTAGGCGCGCACGCTCGGAAATGGCGCCTTTATGACCGTGAAGGTCGGCGGCCGTGGCATAGGCCAGCGCTGAATCCTTGCGCGTCCAGACCAGATAATCGGTCTGCATCAGGGCCGGATGGATATAGTCGAAGTGGTCCAGCTCCGCCAAGTTTAGCGGTGCATCGGCCAGCATATCCATGCGTCCGCTGCGTGCTTCATCCGAAGCCAGGGTGCGCTTGCCGCCGTAGAGCAGGTCGATTTTCAGCCCCAGATCACTGGCGACTTGCTGCAACACATCGGCAGTGGCGCCGATCAGGTGCGTGGGGTCCTGCGGGTCGCGCCATAAGAGCGGCGGTGCGTCCGGGCTGCCGGTAATCACCAGACGATCACATTTACCGGCAGCCAGCGACAAGGTCGGCAGTAACAGCGTGATACCCAGCAGTGCGGTCCAAGGGCGCAGGTCCATGGCACGGTTCTCCAATTTTCAAAAAAGCCGGGCATAAAAAAGCCCGGTCATACGACCGGGCCCTTTATAAGTGAAGCGACTGGATTAGACCAGCTTCTCCAACTCAGGTACGGCTTCGAACAAGTCCGCTACCAGACCGTAATCGGCTACCTGGAAGATCGGTGCTTCTTCGTCCTTGTTGATCGCGACGATCACTTTGGAGTCTTTCATGCCGGCCAAATGCTGGATCGCGCCGGAGATACCGACGGCGATGTACAGCTGTGGCGCAACGATCTTGCCGGTCTGGCCGACCTGCATGTCGTTGGGTACGAAACCTGCGTCGACGGCCGCGCGGGAAGCGCCAACCGCGGCGCCCAGCTTGTCGGCCAGGGCGTACAGGTGCTTGAAGTTGTCACCGTTCTGCATGCCACGCCCGCCGGAAACGACGATCTTGGCAGCGGTCAGTTCAGGACGGTCGGACTTGGCCAGTTCTTCGTTGACGAAGCTGGACGTGCCGGCGTCGTGGGCAGCCGCAACCGCTTCAACAGCGGCCGAACCACCTTCGGCGGCGACCGGATCGAAACCGGTGGCACGCACGGTAATCACTTTGATCGCAGCGCTCGATTGCACGGTGGCAATGGCGTTACCGGCATAGATTGGGCGTTTGAACGTGTCGGCGCTTTCGACCGAGATGATCTCGGAGATCTGGTCAACGTCCAGCTGCGCGGCAACCCGTGGCAGGATGTTTTTGCCGTTGGAGGTGGCGGCGGCCAGGATGTGGCTATAGCCCTTGCCCAACTCGGCGACCAGCGGCGCAACGTTTTCTGGCAGCTGGTGCGCATAGGCGGCGTTGTCAGCGTTCAGAACCTTGCTCACACCGGCGATTTTTGCAGCGGCTTCAGCCACGGCGCCCGCGCCTTGGCCGGCGACCAGTACGTGAATGTCGCCACCGATCTTAGCGGCGGCAGCCACGGTGTTCAGGGTGGCCGGAGCCAGCACCTTGTTGTCGTGTTCGGCGATTACCAAGATAGTCATGTTCAGATTACCTTCGCTTCGTTTTTCAGTTTCTCGACCAGTTCGGCCACCGACTTGACCTTGATGCCCGCGCTGCGTGCAGCCGGCGCTTCGACTTTGACGGTCTTGTTGGTGGAGGCGGTGGAAACGCCCAAGGCATCCGGAGTCAGCGACTCAAGCGGCTTTTTCTTGGCTTTCATAATGTTTGGCAGGGACGCGTAGCGCGGCTCGTTCAAACGCAGGTCGGTGGTGACGATGGCCGGCAGTTTCAGGGAAACCGTCTGGGCGCCGCCGTCGATTTCGCGGGTCACAGCAACGCTGTCGCCGCTTACTTCGACCTTGGAAGCGAAGGTGCCCTGGCCGTAACCGGTCAGTGCAGCCAGCATCTGGCCGGTCTGGTTGTTGTCGCTGTCGATAGCTTGTTTGCCCAGGATCACCAGCTGAGGCTGTTCCTTATCGACAACGGCTTTGAGCAACTTGGCCACGGCCAGGGAGGTCAGGTCCTCGGCAGACTCGACCAGGATGGCGCGGTCCGCGCCCAGGGCCAGGGCAGTGCGCAACTGCTCTTGAGCAGTGGTTGGGCCGATGGACACCACGACGATTTCAGTCGCAACGCCTTTCTCTTTCAGACGCACTGCTTCTTCAACAGCGATCTCGCAGAAAGGGTTCATCGACATTTTGACGTTAGCAAGATCGACGCCGGAATTGTCCGCCTTGACGCGAACTTTCACGTTGTAATCGACAACGCGTTTGACAGCTACAAGAACCTTCATGGATTCCTCGTTACTCTCCGGTGAAAAGAAAGTCGCCTAGGCGAACCTGGCGGTTGATGCTCATCGGCACACAAGGGCACCTCCAAAAACCTCGGCAGCGGCAAACCGACGCAAGTGACGACCGTTCGTCAGGGGTGACTGGGAGGTCATTCCTAATCGCGGCGTGTAAACTGCGCGCCATTCTTTGCACGCGTACCTGCCGTTTCTACCGTTGCGTTGCTTTTGGACGTGCTCTTGAAACCCGCTGTCTGCCTACGGTAAGCGCAAAACCGACCGTATCTTGACCGGAACGCCTATTCTGGTCAATACGGCAAAATGGTCAGTCATAAGCCGCGTTGCTTTGATTTACCTAGCCTGCGGGCAATTCAAACAAACGTTTGTATTGGACGCTGACAGTGGTCTATATATAATGCGCCACCTAGAGAGAACGGTGGGTCTTACCGTTGCTGTAAGACGATGCCGAACCTCCATCCATTAGAAAAAAAGCCTGTTGAGCCTTGAGTAGGAGATAGCCTGTGGAACGCGAATACATGGAATTCGACGTGGTCATCGTCGGCGCTGGCCCGGCTGGCCTGTCCGCCGCCTGCCGACTGAAGCAGAAGGCCGCCGAAGCCGGTAAGGAAATCAGCGTCTGCGTGGTCGAGAAAGGCTCTGAAGTCGGCGCCCATATCCTCTCCGGTGCCGTGTTCGAACCACGCGCCCTGAACGAACTGTTCCCGGACTGGAAAGAACTCGGCGCCCCACTCAACACCCCCGTGGTGCGCGACGACATCTATGTACTGCGCAGCAGCGATTCCTCGACCAAAGTGCCTGACTTCTTTGTGCCCAAGACCATGCACAACGAAGGCAACTACATTATTTCCCTGGGCAACCTGTGCCGCTGGCTGGCCCAGCAGGCCGAGAACCTCGGCGTGGAAGTCTACCCAGGCTTCGCCGCTCAGGAAGCACTCTTCGACGAAAATGGCGTGGTGCGTGGGATCATCACCGGCGACCTCGGCGTCGACCGCGAAGGCAAGCCGAAAGAAGGCGTATATACCCCCGGCATGGAACTGCGCGGCAAGTACACGCTGTTCGCCGAGGGCTGCCGTGGCCATATCGGCAAGCAACTGATCCAGCGTTTCAAGCTGGACAGCGATGCCGACGCCCAGCACTACGGTATCGGTCTCAAGGAAATCTGGGAAATCGACCCGGCCAAGCATCAGCCAGGCCTTGTGGTGCACACCGCCGGTTGGCCGCTGGATATCATGAGCAACGAGAACACTGGTGGCTCGTTCCTTTATCACTTGGAAAACAACCAGGTAGTCGTCGGCCTGATCGTTGACCTGTCCTACAGCAACACCTTCCTGTCGCCGTTCGATGAGTTCCAGCGCCTCAAGCACCACCCGGTACTGGCCCAGTACCTGGAAGGCGGCAAGCGCATCAGCTACGGTGCTCGTGCACTGGCCAAGGGCGGCATTAATTCGCTGCCGAAAATGGTCTTCAAGGGTGGCGCGCTGATCGGCTGCGACCTGGGCACCATGAACGTGGCCAAGATCAAAGGCAGCCACACCGCCATGAAGTCCGGCATGCTTGCCGCTGACGCCGTGGCCGAGCGTCTGTTCGCCGAGTCCGAAGGCGGTGACGAGTTGACCAACTACGTCGACAGCTTCAAAGCCAGCTGGCTGTACGAAGAATTGTTCGCCAGCCGCAACTTCGGCCCGGCGATGCACAAGTTCGGCCCGATCATCGGTGCAGGCTTTAACTGGTTCGACCAAAACATCCTGGGCGGCAAGATGCCGTTCACCCTGCACGACACCAAGCCGGACTACGCCTGTCTTAAACTGGCCAAGGACTGCCAGAAGATCGACTACCCCAAGCCCGACGGCAAACTGAGCTTCGATAAACTCAGCTCGGTGTTCATCTCCGGTACCAACCACGAAGAAGAACAGCCCTGCCACTTGAAGCTCAAAGACCCAAGCATCCCGATCGGCACCAACCTGCCGCTCTACGATGAACCGGCGCAACGCTACTGCCCGGCCGGCGTGTATGAAGTGATCACCCAGGAAGACGGCGAGAAGCGCTTCCAGATCAACGCCCAGAACTGCGTGCACTGCAAGACCTGTGACATCAAGGACCCTTCGCAGAACATCACCTGGGTCACGCCGGAAGGCGCGGGCGGGCCGACTTACCCGAATATGTAAGCCAGAGAAGGCTCCCACATGGGAGCCTTTTTTATAGTTGTCATCAGTCCTGTGTGGAAGGGAGCAAGCCCGCCTCCCACCTTTGGATTGTGTCTTCGCCTGAACTCACTACGCCGCACGCTCTTCACCCGGATTGCGCAAAAAGTAGCGCTTATATTCCCGGCTGAACTGCGACGTACTCTGATATCCCACGCTGTGCGCCGCCTGCGCCACGCCCATGCCGTCCACCAGCAGCAACTGCTGCGCCTTCAACAACCGCAAACGCTTGAGGTACTGCACGGGCGACAACAAGGTGCAGCGCTTGAAGTGCTCGTGAAAGGTCGACGCGCTCATGTGCGCGAAACCGGCCAACGTCTCGATATTCAGCGGCTCGGCGTAATGGGCATGCAGATGATTTAGCGAGGTGGCGATGCGCGAGAACTGCCCCTGCTGCTCCACCAATGCGCGCAGCACATCGGCCTGAGGCCCGCGCAAGGCGGTAAACAGCAATTCGCGCACCCGCGACGGGCCGATGATCCGGCTTTCCAGCGGATCGTGCAGGCACTGCAACAGTCGCTCGACGCAACCTCGCATCGCGTCGTCGAGCACCACCGAACTCATCGACGCCAATGTCTGCGCAGCGGGCGGTGGTCCGGCCTGAATACCCATGGCCATGACCAGCTCGCCGAGCACCACGCGGTCGATCCCCACCGTCACCCCCAGCAACGGCGCGCCGGGCGCCATGGCAAAGGTCTCGCACTCGAACGGCACCGGCATCGCCTGGATCAAGTAATGCCCGGCGCCGTACTCCAGCGTACGCGGGCCCAGGTACGCGACTTTGCTGCCCTGGGCCACGAACATCAGGCTCGGCTCATAGATCTGCGGACCGCGTGCCACATCACAACTGGCACGCAAAACCTGTACGCCAGGCAAGTGGGTCGGGGAGAAACCGTCACGGGTCGTGAGGCCCTCGATCAAGGAAACCAACGTGGCGTTGGCGTCGAGATGGCGGGTCAATAGCATAAAAGCAGTTCTCGGGAGTTTTCAGATCTGAGCATCAGCAAGCTTCAACCTCAAGCTGCAAGAGAGCGCGCAGTTTATAGCTTGCGGCTTGTAGCTTGCTGCTTTTAGCTGCTCCCCCGGAGTTTTAGGCATGAGACTCGGAGCAATCGCCATGGCCGCCAAGCAAGTCGATGGAGACAATGGCCCGCCTCACTTGTCATTGTTTTTGCGAGGTTCTCTGCATGTACACCGCCATCGGTTACGCCGCCCAGTCGGCCACCACTCCCCTCGCCCCCATGAGTTTCCAACGTCGCAGCCCACGGGCCGACGACGTGGCCATCGAGATTCTGTACTGCGGCGTGTGCCACTCTGACATTCACCAGGCGCGCAACGAGTGGGGCATCGCCGTCTACCCGCTGATGCCCGGCCACGAGATCGTCGGCAAAGTCACCGCCGTGGGCGCCAGCGTCACCGCGCACAAAGTCGGCGACCTGGTGGGCGTGGGCTGCATGGTCGACTCGTGCCGCCAGTGCCAGGCTTGCCAGTCGGACCTCGAGCAATACTGCCTTGAAGGCCCGACCATGACCTACGCCACCCCCGACCGTGTGGACGGTAGCAACACCATGGGCGGCTACTCCGACAGCATCGTGGTCAGCGAACATTTTGTGGTGAAGATCCCGGCCAAGCTCGACCTGGCCAGCGCTGCGCCGATCCTGTGCGCGGGCATCACCACCTACTCACCGCTAAAACACTACGGGGTCAAGGCTGGCGACAAAGTCGGGATTCTCGGCATGGGTGGCCTGGGCCACATGGGCATCAAGTTCGCCAAGGCCATGGGCGCGGAAGTGACGCTGTTTACCCGTTCCGCGAGCAAGGCCGAAGAAGGCCGTCGCCAGGGCGCCGATCATGTGATCGTGTCCACCGATGCCGAGCAAATGAAAGCCGCCGCCGGGCACTTCGACTTCCTGCTGGACACCATCCCGGTGCAGCACGACCTGAACCCCTACCTCGACACCCTGCGTTTTGACGGCGTGCATATTCTGGTGGGCCTGATCGAGCCGGTGGACCCGCCCGTCAATGCCGCGAAACTGGTGCTGGGGCGCAAAGTGCTGGCCGGCTCGTTGATCGGCGGTATTGCCGAAACCCAGGAAGTCCTGGATTTCTGTGCCGAGCATGGCATCACCTGCGATATCGAAATGCTCGACATCCGCCAGATCAACGAGGCTTACACCCGCATGATCGCCGGCGATGTGAAGTACCGCTTTGTCATCGACATGGCGACCCTCAAGGTCTGATCAGGCCTTCGCACCCAACTCCGCCGACAGCCGTGCTGCGACCTGTTTGATTACAGGGATCAGCTCGGCCATTTTTTCCAGCGGCATGTAGGGCACGGTACTGGCGATGCTGATGCCGGCGACGATCCGCCGGCTGGCATCGCGCACCGGTGCGGCCACGCAACGGATCGACGGTTCGTTGTCTTCCAGATCGAACGCATAACCACCCGCCACGTACTCGTGCATGCGTTGCTCGAACTGCGCCCAGGATTGCTCAGGATGGTGGGGCCACTGCAGATTCTTCCCGCCTGCCGGCAGGCTGGCGTCGTACAAGCGTTGCCATTCCTGTACCGAATCATCCAGCAACATCGCCTTGCCCACCCCGGTACGCGCCAACGGCATGCGATGGCCGACCCGCGAGCGCATTTCCGGGCCGTAGCGGCCAGGGTTCTTGTGCAGGTAGAGCACATCGTCGTGTTCGCGGATGGCCAAGTGGATGGTGTCGCCGGTCAGCGCCGATAGTTCGTCCAGGTACGGCACCGCCAGGGTAACCAGCGGCAACTCTTCGCGCGCCTGGAACCCCAGCTCGATCAACTTCGGCCCCAACAGGTAACCAACTTGCGGCACCACACGCAGGTAACGCTCGTCCACCAGGCAACTGGCCAGGCGGTGGGTGGTGCTGCGAGTGGTGCCGATGCGCTTGGCGATCTCTTTCAGATCCCGCGCACCCGCCGCCACCGCCTGCACCACCCCCAGGCCACGCAACAGGGTCTGGGTGCCGGTGGGGGCGGCGTCTTTGACGGGGGTGTGGGCGTTTTCCTGCATATCGGGCCTATTGGGAAGTACGAAAACGGGCGCCATTATGGCAAATACCCGAGGGCATCACAGTGCGGATATCTATGTAGGGGGCTTTGCCCAATGGCTGTGGGTCAGTTTGAACATCCGGGTCTGACACACCGCTATCGGGGGCAAGCCCCCTCCCACCTTTTGATTTCACATGACCAAGGCTCAGCGTTGTTTCATGGGCTCAGTCACCGCTGCCAGCACCAGCATCGAACAGCCTTACTGTGGGAGGGGGCTTGCCCCCGATTACGGAGTGTCAGTCTGCATTTTTGCTTCTGATACACCGCTATCGGGGGCAAGCCCCCTCCCACATTGAGTCCTTACAGGGCATGGAGTC
>NZ_JARVSL010000058.1:0-1962 GCF_030209215.1 Pseudomonas sp. efr-133-TYG-23
TGACCCCCAACGGCAAGCTCGACCGCAAGGGCCTGCCGGCGCCGGACGCGAGCCTTATGCAGCAGACGTACGTGGCGCCCGAAACCGAGCTGGAACAACAGATCGCCGCGATCTGGGCCGAGGTGTTGCACCTGCCCCAGGTGGGCCTGAACGACAACTTCTTTGAGGTCGGTGGGCATTCGCTGCTGGCGATCCAGATCACCTCGCGGGTCCAGGCCGAACTGGGCCTGGACGTGCCGCTGGTGGAAGTGTTCCAGACCGAAACCCTGCGCGCCTATGTGCAGGCCGCAGCCACCTTCCGTGCCGGCAGCGCGGAAGACTTTGATGATCTTCGTGACTTTTTGAGCGAACTAGAGGCGATTTGAAGCATGCTTTCCAACCCTAATATCGATCTGGTTTCGCGCTTTCTTCGCCTGCCTCTGGAACAGCGCCAGCAGTTTTACCAGCGCCTGCAAAGCCGAGGCATGAGTTTCGCGCAATTGCCCATTGCCTCGGTTCGCGAGGCCGACCAACACCTGCCGCTGTCCTACGCCCAGGAGCGCCAGTGGTTTCTATGGCAGTTGGACCCGGACAGTGCGGCCTATCACGTGCCCGGTGCCCTGCGTCTGTGCGGGATGCTGGACAAGGCCGCCCTGCGGCGCAGCTTTGCCAGCCTGGCAGCACGACATGAAAGCCTGCGCACCCGCCTGCACCTGGACGACGAGTCGCGCACCCAGCAAGTGTTACCCCATGCCGACATCCAGATCCTCGAAGACCGTACCGACGAGGCGCAGCTCAAGACTCGCGTCGAGGCCGAGATCGCCCGTCCGTTCGATTTGCGCCAAGGCCCGCTGTTGCGGGTAACCCTGCTGGAACTCGATGCACAGGAGCATGTGCTGGTGCTGGTGCAGCACCATATTGTGTCCGATGGTTGGTCTATGGGCGTGATGGTGCAGGAACTGATGCAGCTATACGCCGCGTACAGCCAGGGTCAGGACTGCACCTTAACGCCGCTGCCGATCCAGTACGGCGACTATGCGTTGTGGCAACGCCGCTGGATGGAGGCGGGCGAGAAGACGCGCCAATTGGACTATTGGCGTCAACTGCTGGGCGGTACGCAGCCGGTGCTGGCGCTGCCCCTCGATCGTCCGCGTCCGGCGCAACAGCGCTTTCTCGGTGCCCGTCAGGACATCCAGCTTGACCCTGGGCTGGTGACCGGTTTGAAGGCCCTGGCCCAACGCCAAGGCGTGACCCTGTTCATGCTGTTGCTGGCATCGTTCCAGCTGTTTTTGTACCGCTACAGCGGGCAGCGCGATATTCGTGTCGGCGTGCCGATTGCCAACCGCAACCGTGTCGAAACCGAGGCGCTGATCGGTTTCTTCGTCAACACCCAAGTGCTCAAGGCCGACCTTGATGGTGCCATGACCTTCGCCGAACTGCTCCAGCACACCAAACGTCGTGCGCTGGAAGCCCAGGCCCATCAGGATTTACCCTTCGAGCAGCTGGTGGAGGCTTTGCAGCCTGAGCGCAGTCTTAGCCATAGCCCTTTGTTCCAGGTGATGTTCAACCATCAGGCGCAGGCGCGGACGGCCATACAACAACTGCCGGGCCTGCGGGTGGTCAGCCTGGAGCATGAGACCCGCACCGCGCAATTCGACTTGAGCCTGGACACCCAGGAGACCGAGGACGGCCTCTGGGCGTCGCTGACTTACGCCACGGACTTGTTCGATGCCAGCACCGCCGCGCGCATGCTCCGGCACTGGCTGGGCCTGCTGCGTGGGGCGGTGGCCGACACGACGCGGCCCTTGCAGGACCTGGCCATGCTGGACATGACCGAGCGCCAACAAATACTTGAACAGTGGAACGCCACCGCCCGCGACTACCCGCAAAATCAGTGGGTACATCACCTGATCGAAGCCCAGGCCGAGCGCCAGCCGCAGGCCACGGCCCTGGTGTTTGCCGAGCAACGTATCGACTACGCCG
>NZ_JARVSL010000049.1:0-1751 GCF_030209215.1 Pseudomonas sp. efr-133-TYG-23
CGTCACCGCCGTGCTCGGTTTTCGCGATGCGTCGGCCCAGCGGGTCGTAGGTCATTCTGACCACGCTGCCGTTTTCATTGCGTACTTCGATCAGACGGCTTTCGGCGTCGTAGGCAAAGCGTTGCAGGCCGCGCGCGGTGCTGCGTTTTTCGATTGTGCGGCCAAAGGCGTCATAGCGATAACGCTTGTCCTGATAAGTCAGCAGCTTGTTATGCACCACTAACCCGGCACCCGCCTGCGGGCCGTCGAGCAGGTTGGCGGCGGCGTCGTAGGCGAAGGTTTCGCGTTGGCCGTGCAGGTTGTCCTGGCTGGCGATGATGCGGCCGGTGGCGTCGTAGTGCAGCAGTTGGCGGTGTTGTGTGGCGGGCTGCTGGTCGAGTTTGCCGATCAGGTTGTCAGCGGGGTCGTATTCGAATTGTTTCTGCGCGGATGCCGGTAACAGCGATGGTTGGCCTGTGAGACGACGTTGACGTGCGCGCAGACGGCCGCTGCGGTCGTATTCGCTGCGGGTGCTGAGCTGACCTTGGGTGCGCAGCACTTCGCGGTGCAGGCGGTCGCGTTCGAAGTCGCTGATCACCTGGCCATCGAGGTTGATCTGATGCAGGTGACCGCTGCCGTAGTACAGGCGGTTGAGCCAGCGGCCGTCGGGCAGTTGGGTCTGGATCAGGTTGCCGAGTTCGTCGTAGTGGTGGTGCAGGCTGCCCGCCGAGCTCTGTTCGGTGAGCAACTGGCCAAGGGCGTCGTAGGCGAAGCTCAGGGCCTGGGTGTTGCCGTGCAGGTCGGTGAACGTCACCGCCGTAAGCTGATCCACGGCGTCGTAGCTGTAGTCCGTGCGGCCATCGTCGGTGGTCTTGGCGATCAGGCGGCCAACAGCGTCGCGCTCCAATCGATGGACGATGGGCGCGGGCGCTGTCTCGGGGACGACCGCCAAACCACTGCCGTACGGGGCCGGTACAGCGCTCACCGCAATCACATTGTCCAGCGGATCGTAGCGGTAGCGCTTGGCGCTGCCATCCAGGTCCTGCTGCTCGGTTAGGCGGTCCCCGGCGTCCCAGGCAAACCGATAACGCTCGCCGTTTTCGTTGATCAGCGCTTGCAGGCGTCCATAGCTGTCATAGCCGAACTGCACCTGCCGACCATGGGCGTCGATGCGCTGGCGCACCTGGCCGCGACGGTTGTGCTGGTACAGGGTGGTATGCCCGGCCGGGTCGGTGTAACCCACCAGTTGGCCGCTGGTGTTGCGTTGGTATTGCTCGGTGCGCCCGTCCGGCAATTGGCTGCTGAGCAGGCGCCCCTGGGCGTCATAGCTGAACAGGGTACGCTCGCCAAGGGCGTCGGTGATGACCTGCAAATTGCCGCGTTCGTCGTAGCTGAAGCGGGTGGGGTAGCCAGAGCAATCCACGTGCTCGACCAACTGCCCGAACGGGTTCCAGCGCAGCTTCTTGCTTTTGCCGGTGGCGTCGATGATTTCTACGGGCTGGCCGTGATCGTCATAGCGATAGCGAGTGACATAGCCCAGCGGGTCGGTTTCGGCGATGCAGTTGCCGCGCTGATCGTAGCGATACGCCCAGCTATTGTCGGCGGCGTCGGTCTCCACCAGCGGCAGTGCCCAATGCTCAAGCCACAAGGTCGAGTCGCTGCGGCCCAGCGGGTCAGTCTCGCCGATCAAGTTGCCGGCATCGTCGTAGCTGTACGTATAGCGCCCGCCCAGCGGATCGGTGGCGCTGAGCAATTGGCGTTCGTCGTTCCAC
>NZ_JARVSL010000037.1:0-1172 GCF_030209215.1 Pseudomonas sp. efr-133-TYG-23
ATCGTTTGCAGGAACGCGCTCTGGCTGAAGGCGGTGCGGATCGTTTGCAGGAACGTGGCCTGGTCGAAGGCGGTGCTGACCGTTTGCAGGAACGTGGCCTGGTCGAAGGCGGTGCGGATCGTTTGCTGGACAACCACGCTTAACCCCTCGCTGTTTGCGAGGCACCCCAAACCGGCCTGATCAGCCGGTTTTTTTTCGCCTGGCGTTCCGCTCAATTCACCCAATTGCACGATTTGCCTGAAATCAGTCATTTGCGGACCTACCCCAGCCCTCGTCTGCTTATTAAAGTGCCGTTTTTGATCATGGCTCGGATGGACTGATGAATCTGTGGTTTCGCTTGCTGTATATGCTGTGCCGTCGCCCGTGGCGCACACCTGCCCATGGCCTGGCCACTACGGTGGTGCGGATGCGCGTCTGGCCTCTGGACCTGGACATCAACCGGCATGTCACCAATGGTCGTTATTTCACCCTGGCGGACGTAGCGCGCATGGATTTCGTACTGCGCACCGGCGCCTTTCGCGTCGCCCTGCGGCATAAGGCATTGCCGATCGTGGGCGATACCTGGGGTAAATTCCGTCGCGAATTGAAACTGTTCGAAGCGTTCGAAGTGCACACCCGCATGCTCGGCTGGGACCATAAGTGGAGCCTGATGGAACATCGTTTCGTCAGTCGCGGCCGCGTGGTTGGGGTGGTGGTAATGCGTGGGCTATTCCGCTCGGCCAAAGGCACCTTGCCGCCGAGTGAGTTTGTTCGGGAACTGGAGCTGGAAGAAGCTTCGCCACCGATGCCGCAGTGGCTGCTGGACTGGGCACACAGCTGCGACGAGATGAGTGCGCAACTGCGTACTGAAGAGCAAATCGCCTAGGCATATTTTCGTGACCGGAACGCCGTCAAAACTGTGGGAGGGGGCTTGCCCCCGATGGGGCCTGCTCAGTCGATACCTGCGCGCCTGACCCACCGCTATCGGGGGCAAGCCCCCTCCCACCCTGGTTACCACTGGCCTTTGGATGGGTGTAACACCTGACGACCGAGCCGGGGACCACTGTGCTCAAGTCAACGCCATCAAACCTGTGGGAGGGGGCTTGCCCCCGATGGGGCCTGCTCAGTCGATACCTGTGTTGCTGACCCACCGCCATCGGGGGCAAGCCCCCTCCCACCCTGGTTACCGCTGG